>DYSM01000230.1 GCA_020718265.1 Draconibacterium orientale
ATTAAACTGTTAAATCATTTAAATGCTTAATTATTTAATAATCAAGCATTTAATAATCAAGCATTTAATATCTTAATTCGTAATTTCTAATTCATAATTAAATAAATATGAGCGATTCAAAATCACATATAGATTTGAGAACTTTTGTGTTCTTAGATTCGTTACAATTGCAAATGGCATCGTATGTTGCCACAATTTCAAGAGGTTACCTTCCCGTGGGCGGACAAGCTGCTTGCATTATAGAAATTGCGCCGGGTATCGAAATCAACACCTTGACCGATATTGCTTTAAAGGCAACAAATGTAACGCCCGGAATGCAAATTGTTGAACGCGCTTACGGTATGTTAGAAGTTCATTCTAATAATCAAGGCGATACGCGAATGGCAGGTGAGGCAATTCTGAATGCAATCGGAAAAGACGAAAATCAACGACTGAAACCAAGAATTTTAACAAGTCAGTTGGTTAAAAATATTTCCGATTATCATGCGCAATTAATCAACAGAACGCGTTACGGAAACATGTTGCTTCGCGGCGATACGCTTTTTGTTCTGGAAGTTGAACCGGCAGGTTACGCCTATTTTGCCGCAAACGAAGCTGAAAAAACTGCAAAAATTAACATTATTGATGTTATGGGATCCGGAAAATTCGGCAGAGTTTACATCGGCGGAGACGAAGCCGAAGTTATTGAATGTAAGAAAGTTGTAGAACAAAGATTAGCAGAACTCTCGGGACGTTCGGCAAAAGAAGACTATAAATAGTGATTGTAAGAAAACGTGTAAATATTTGAATTTCTGTATGTTGTAGTCATTTTTTCAATCGAATGTTTTGTCATATAGTAGTCAAAAAGTTGTCATTCATTGTTTTTTTTAGTTTTAATTGAATTTCTAAAAACATTCGGAACGAAATTTCGCTATATCGTAAAGAATTTCAACAAGTTATGAGTTTTCTTACTAACACTAAATAATTAAGAATTAAAAATTAGGAATTATCAATTCTTAACTCATAGTTCATATCTCATAATTCATAATTCATAATTCATAATTCAATATAATATTATGTCAGTAAATAATCAAGAAGCACTGGGAATGATTGAAACCAGAGGGTTTGTTGCATTGGTCGAAGCTGCCGATGCCATGTTAAAAGCCGCAAAAGTAGAATTAGTTGCATACGAAAAAGTAGGCGGCGGATACGTAACGGCAATCGTTCGGGGCGATGTTGCATCGGTTCGTGCTGCGGTCGATGCAGGTTTACGCGCTGCTGAAAAAGTAGGCGAAATTGTTTCATCACACGTCATTCCGCGTCCGCACGGTAATGTCGATTCGGCTTTGCCGTTGGGTAAAACACCCGAAACAAAATAATATTAAGTCAATAATGAAGGAATTAAGAGTGGAATTTCATTCGGAATTTCATTCTTCATTCTTAATTCATAATTATAAAATGGTATTAGCAAGAGTTGTCGGAACGGTTGTTTCAAATCATAAAGATAAAAAAATGGAAGGAATCAAACTCCTTCTGTTAGAGAAAATTGATGCCGTTACATTAAAAGGCAAAAACGATTTTGTGGTTGCGATGGACGCTGTCGGTGCCGGAAAAAACGAAATTGTGTTTTTTGTTACGGGAAGCAGTGCCCGATTGGCAAAGCTTACGGAAGGACTTCCGACGGATGCAACGGTAATTGCTATTGTTGATAATATCGAGAAAGAAGGCAATTTTACATATCAAAAAGACAAAAGTTAAATTGTTTTTCTAATTTTTTTTACAATGATTTTAGCCAAAGTAGTCGGAACGGTAACAAGCAGTAAAGTAAACGCAAATATTGAAGGCGCAAAATATCTTTTGGTCGAAAAAGCAAATCAAAAAGCGGAGACCAAAAACGATTATCTTGTTGCCTTAGATTTAGTCGGCGCCGGAAGCGGCGAGTTGGTCATGATTTCCGAAAGTACCTCGGCGCGCGAAACAGAACTCACAACAAATAAACCAATTGATGCCATCATCATCGGAATTATTGATGTTATTGACGAAAACGATACGATAGTTTACAAGAAATGATTGAGGATTTGAATATTGTCGTTCTCGGCGCGTTGGAACTCAGCAGTATCGCAATCGGTATCAAGGCACTTGATGAAATGGTCAAAATTGCACCAATTCAGGTCATTGATGCCCGAACGATGTGCCCGGGAAAATATCTGATTGTGTTTAGCGGCGACGTGGCTTCGGCAGAATATTCATATAAAAAAGGCGTAGAAACAGCTCAAAATCATTTGGTTGACAGTTTGTTTTTGCCTATGATTCACAACGATGTGTTGGCGGCAATTGGTAAAATTGTTAAAACATCGCAATGGAATTCCATAGGAATAATTGAAACATTTTCCGTAATTTCGAGCATCGAAGCCGCCGACCGAGCCGCAAAAGAAGGCGGCGTTAGAATTATTGAAGTTCGGTTGGCGATTGGTTTCGGAGGAAAATCGTATGTGAAAATGATTGGAAGTTTAGACGAGGTTCAAGCCGCCATGGAAGCCGGCACGCAAAGTGCAAAAGTCAAAAATCTCTTGTGTTCGGAAGTGATAATTCCGCAGCCACACCCGGAGATTAAGCCGTTTTTTATGAAATAAAAAATATCGAACACTAACAATTTACAATTAAAAGTTTTTCAATGATGGATAATTTGGAACAAAATATTCGAGAAATAGTCAAAGAAGTGATTGTCAGTATGAATTTGAACTCGACACCGATTTCGGTCTCAGGCAATAAAGCAGGTGTTTTTTCGAATATCAACGAAGCGATTGATGCTTCTGAAAAGGCATTTAAGGAATTCATACAGATACCGTTAGATATTCGCAAAAATATCATCGAAAATATCCGAAAAGTGTCTTTGGACAATATTGTAGAAATGTCGAGAATGGCTATAGAAGAAACCGGCTTAGGACGTTTTGAAGATAAACTTGTGAAAAACAAACTCGGAATTTACAAAACGCCCGGCGTGGAAGACATTCAACCCGAAAGTTTTTCCGACCAAGACGGTTTAACAATCGTTGAAAAAGCACCTTACGGAATTATCGGCTCCATAACGCCAAGCACAAATTCCACGATAACGATTATCAGTAATGCGATTGGCATGTTAGCCGCCGGAAATACGGTGGTTTTCAATCCGCATCCGTCCGCCAAAAAAGTTTCGGCGTTCATTATCAATTTCTTAAACAAAGCCATTGTTGAAGCCGGCGGACCTTTAAATGTCGTAACGTGTATTGACGAACCGACGATAGAATCTGCAAAACAATTGATGTCGCACAAAAAAATTGCGCTATTGGTAGTTACCGGCGGACCCGGAGTTGTAAAAATCGCCATGAACAGCGGTAAAAAAGTTATCGGTGCAGGTCCCGGAAATCCGCCTGTTGTAGTTGATGAAACTGCCGATATCCCGAATGCCGCAAAAGCAATTGTGGACGGCGCAAGTTTCGATAACAATGTCATTTGTATTTGCGAAAAAGAAATTGTATGCGTTGCGTCCGTTGCAGACCGTCTCAAAGAAGAAATGAAAAAAAACGGGGCTTACGAACTTAATTCAGAAGAAATAAAAAAAGTAACGGCATTAGTTATTGCAGACCCCGGACGACCGGGACACGAAGGTGCCGTAAATAAAAAATATGTCGGCAAAAATGCTTCGTATATTGCAAAAGACATCGGCTTAACGCTTCCCGAAACTACACGACTTTTGTTGTGCGAAGTCGATAAGGACCACCCGCTTATGTGGACGGAACAACTCATGCCCGTCATGCCGATAACGCGTGTAAAAGATGTGGACACCGCAATAGAATACGCGGTGGAAGTTGAACACGGTTTCAGACACACCGCCATGATGCATTCTTTGAACATTGCAAAACTGAGCAAAATGGCAAAATTGATGAATTGTTCAATTTTCATCAAAAACGGACCGAGTTATGCCGGTTTAGGACAGAAAGGTGCCGGATTCGCGTCATTCACAATCGCAAGTCCGACAGGCGAAGGCGTAACACGCGCCCGAACTTTTACACGCGAAAGAAGATGCACGTTGGTTGATTTTTTTAGAATAATTTGAGTTCTGATTGTAATTTGGATTTTCAATCCGTGTTTACACAGGATACGGATTGAAAATTCGTGTTTACACAGGATACGGATTGAAAATTCGTGTTTACACAGGATACGGATTGAAAATTCGTGTTACACACAAAATAATGAAAATAAGCATTTTAGATATTTATTTGCAATGAAATTAGGAAAAGTTATAGGGCGAGTGGTCAGCACAAAAAAAGTGGAATCGTTTGACGGATTGAAACTTAGCTTGGTTCAACCTGTTGATGAAAACTTAAAAAGTTACAGCGATGCCATTGTATGTGTTGATACGTTGAGTGCCGATGTGGGGCAAATCATTTATTACGAAGTAAGCTACGAAGCAAGTCGAGTTTTGCCTTTCGTGAAAAATCCGTGCGATGCCGCTATTGTAGGAATTGTTGATTTAGTGAACGTTGAACTGTAATAATACATAGAAAAATGCAATTAGGAAAAATTATAGGAAACGTTGTTTCAACCGTAAAAGAAGCCGGTTACGCAAACAAAACAATATTGATTGTTCAGCCGATTGACCCCAAAGGAAAACCTGTCGGGAAAACCATTTTGGCGGTTGATACCGTTCAAGCCGGTGTCGGCGACATCGTAATTACCATTGACGAAGGGAATTCGGGACAATATTTAATTAGAGAACCTCAAACGTTTACCGTAAAATTTGTAGTTGCCGGAATTGTTGATAATGTTGATTTTTCGGCATAAAGTATTTTTTTTTTAATTCATGATACCAAATTTAAAGATAGCACTTTTTTGGGACACCGATTTTCAAAATATTGAT
>DYSM01000231.1 GCA_020718265.1 Draconibacterium orientale
TTAAAAATAAGGTCTGTTTTTGCTTTTTGTATATTACTGAAAATAAGTATGTTAAAAATGTGTCCTTTTTTATTTGATTTTATATAACGAAATTTGAGCATAATTTTAAATTTTTAGATTATGCCAAAAAAAGAAATTCTTAAGAAAACAATCGGATTCAGAATATCCGAAAATGAGCACAGGCGTATTTTACAACTTTTGGGAAATACCGGAATTACAAAATCGGATGTTTTGCGATTCTTGCTACAGCGACACGTCCAAAGTAAAAACGAAGTTTCACAAATCAAAACTATTTCAAAATGAATATTGTAATTTTATCAGCAGCACCCTCCGGCGATGCAACAAAAAGCATTATCAGAGCGGGCAAAAAATACGCCACACCTCTGTTTATTACTCTGATAATCATTGAGTTTTCCGATTTAATTTTTGCAGTGGACAGTATTCCTGCCGTATTAGCAATTTCGGACGATTTGTTTATCGTTTACACATCCAATGTTTTTGCCATACTCGGATTGCGGGCGTTGTATTTTGCCTTGGCGGGCGTTGTAAAATATTTCCGCTGTTTAGTCGTTGTAAGAAAACTCATAACTTGCTGAAATTCTATACGATATAGCGAGATTTCGTTCCGATTTTTTTTAGAAATACAATCGAAACTATTAAAAAAACAAAGAATGACAACTTTTTTCAATTGAATGACAATACATTCAATTGAAAAAACAGCTATAATCTACATGAAATCAAATGTTTACACGTTTTCTTACAAATACTGTGTATCGCTGTTTATTTCGCTCGATATTGCTCGGTTAAAGCAAACACGGTTTCCAGAATTTTTTGTTCCGTGGCATCAAAGTCGATATTTCGGCGGCTCATCACGAGTTTTGCGGTTTGGAAAGCCTTACTCGTTTTGTAAGTTTCAAATCCGCTTGCGCCGCCCCACGAAAACGAGGGCACAAAATTGCGCGGAAATCCCGACCCGAAAATATTGGAACTCACGCCCACAACAGTTCCTGTGTTGAACATCGTATTGATGCCCGCTTTGGAGTGGTCGCCCATGATTAAACCGCAGAATTGCAGCCCCGTACGCTTAAATCCGCCACTCTGATAATTCCAAACTTTAACTTCTTCGTAATTATTTTTCAAATTGGAATTGTTGGTATCTGCGCCCAAGTTGCACCATTCGCCCAGCACGGAATTTCCCAAAAAGCCGTCGTGTGCCTTGTTGGAATAGCCGTAAATGACAGAATTATTGACCTCGCCTCCCACTTTTGAGTGCGGTCCGACGGTGGTTGGTCCGTAAATTTTGGCTGACATTTTCAACGCAGAATGTTCGCACATAGCCAGCGAGCCGCGCACAACGGCGCCTTCCATAATTTCGGCATCTTCGCCGATGTAGATATAGCCGTTGTCCGGGTTTAGAATTGCAAATTCGACTTTCGCGCCGGGTTCCAGAAAAATGCGGTCGGCTTGCCGGAAACGGTTCGTGTCGCTTAGCGGCTGCGATGTGCGTCCGTTTGTTATTAACTTAAAATCAGCTTCAATTTCTTGTCCGTTCAATCTAAAAATATCCCAAGGATATGAAATTGAACTTACATTATATGAAAATTCAACCTGTTCAAATATAGAGAAATCTAACGTTGCAAACTCAAAATCGGCAGAACAACGAGCCGCCCAAACCACATTATTTTTTACTAAAACCTGTCCGAGTTTTAGATTCTGAATTATAGAAACAATTTTATTATCAGGCAATAATGAGCCGTTAATTAAATAATTGTCGGAACTTGTATTTAATTTAAATTTTTCGGAAAGATACGCTTCTGTCCAAAACGACACTTGCGATTCGGGCAAGCGTTTTTGCCATTTTTCCCAAATTTTCAAAATTCCCACACGCAAATCCGCCGTCGGGCGCGTGAACGTGAGCGGCAACAAATCGTTGCGTTGATGTCCGTCAAAAAATATCAAATTCATAAGACAATTTTCAGCTCACAAAAATAATGAAATATATCAGAATTGAATATCCGACAGAAAAAAACAAAAAAAAGTTCTTCGCAAACAATCTTCTTATATCTTTGCAGACTGACTTTTACACAAATTCGAATCAAATTTAAACATGATACCACGCGAATTATCAGAACAGGAAGTTATCCGACGCGAATCGCTTGCCAAACTGCGCGAATTGGGTATTGACCCATATCCTGCTGAAAAATACGATGTTACGGCACACGCTGTAGAAATAAAAGAAGGCTATAAACCGGAATTGAATAATTTTCAAAACATTACCGTTGCCGGCAGAATTATGACGCGCCGCATTATGGGCAGTGCCGCATTTATCGAACTTCAGGACATGACCGGGCGCATTCAGGTTTACCTGAACCGCGATGCTTTATGCCCCGACGAAGATAAAACGCTGTACAACACTGTTTTCAAAAAACTGCTCGACATCGGCGACATTATTGGTATAAAAGGCGACACGTTTCTTACGCAAACCGGCGAGTTGTCCGTGAAAGCGCACGAAATGAAAGTGCTTACAAAATCCGTGCGCCCGCTGCCGATTGTGAAAGAAAAAGACGGCGTAATTTACGATGCTTTTACCGACCCGGAACAACGCTATCGCATTCGTTCTCTGGATCTTATTGTGAATCCGCACATCAAGGACGTGTTCCTTAAACGCACAAAACTTGTAAATTCGATGCGCGAATTTCTGAATGCAAAAAGTTATTTGGAAGTTGAAACACCTATTTTACAACCAATTTATGGCGGAGCTGCCGCGCGTCCGTTCAAAACGCACCATAACACACATGACCAAACACTTTATTTGAGGATTGCTAACGAATTGTATCTCAAACGAATAATTGTCGGCGGATTCGACGGCGTTTATGAATTTTCCAAAGATTTTCGTAACGAAGGCATGGACAGATTCCATAATCCGGAATTTACGCAAATGGAACTTTACGTGGCATTCAAAGATTATTTTTGGATGATGGAAACCGTAGAAGAAATGGTTGAAAAAATTGCCATAGATTTGCACGGAACTACAAAAGTTCAAGTCGGAGAACATCTGATTGACTTCAAACGCCCTTGGAAACGGTTCACGATGTATGAAGCTATTCAGCACTTTACGGGCATTGACGTGTCCGAAATGGACGAAGCGCAAATGCGCGAAACTGCAAAATCGCTCGGCGTAGAAATTAACGACAGCATGGGACGCGGCAAACTTATTGACGAAATTTTCGGAGAAACGTGCGAACATCAACTCATTCAGCCAACGTTTATTACGGATTATCCGGTGGAAATGTCGCCTTTGGCAAAAAAACACCGCAGCAAACCCGGTTTAGTCGAACGTTTTGAAGGCATTTGCAACGGCAAAGAAATTTGCAACGCATATTCCGAATTAAACGACCCGATTGACCAACGCGAACGCTTTGAAGAACAACTGCTTCTGGCAAAACGCGGCGACGACGAAGCCATGATGACGGACGAAGATTTCTTGCGCGCCATTGAATACGGAATGCCGCCCACATCCGGCTTAGGCATTGGTATTGACCGCCTTGCAATGATTATGACAAATTCAAATTCGATTCAGGATGTTTTGTTTTTCCCGCAAATGCGCCCTGAAAAACGCGAACATTTTGACGAAGATGAATCGTATCTCGCAAAAGGCATTCCTGCAGAGTGGATTCCGGTCATTCAAAAATTAGGTTTCCGAACCGTGGAAAGTTTAAAAGAAGCGAAATCCGGAAAATTGTTTAACGATTTGTGTATCATCAACAAAAAAGGCAAACTCGGACTGCAAAATCCGACGCCCGAAGTTGTTGCCGGATGGACAATGTGATTTTTTTACTAAAATATTCGTAAAAAAAAATAAGTATTCGTTATTTTTAATCGAAAAATAATAAATTTGCAACCGTGTACGTTATCATACAAACGTGTCCATTTTTTAATAGAAAATTTTTACTGTTATGAAAAAAGTAATCTTGCTTTTGATAGCTGTTGCGATGTATCCGCTTTTCGGACAAGCGCAAGTACTGAACGGCGTTTACGTTGAGCATACCAGCTCAGAGCGCAAACCTGTGCCTTATCAATATTTACGCGAAGCTGACGTCATGTGGTCGAAAATTATTTGGCGACGCATTAACTTGACTGAAAAAATGAACCTTCCGCTTTACTACCCGACAAAAGAGATGCCCGACCGAAAAAGTCTGACACAACTTATCATGTGGGGTATTAAGAATAAGAGTTTGACGCCCTTCCAAGGCGATGATTTTGCTTCGCAATACACATTGAATGAAATCGATGAACGTTTCGGCGCACGTATCGACACAACGTATGATATCGACCCTGATACCGGCGAACGTATTCCGATTATCGCAAAACGTAAAGCAAATCTTTCCGATGTCAAGGAGATTTTGGTAAAAGAAATGTGGTTTTTCGACAAACAACGCTCCATCATGGAAGCACGCATTATTGGTATTGCCCCAATTCGTATCTATTACCGCGATGACGATATCGACCAAGTTGAAGCTCGACAATCTATTTTGTTTTGGATATTTTATCCGGAAGCACGAAATATTTTCGCCAGCCAACCGGTTTATAACGAAGACAATCAAGCCGGACAAATTACGTTTGATGATATTTTCTTCAAACGCCGTTATACCGGTTACGTGTATAAAGAATCCAATGTGTACGATGACCGCCGAGTGGAGCAATACACCACAGGTTTGGAAGTTTTGTTGGAATCGGAACGAATCAAAGAAAAAATCTTCAATTTCGAACATGATCTTTGGGAGTTCTAAACTAAAATAAAGCAAATTAAGCAGCCGAGCAATTTTGTTCGGCTGTTTTTTTTTGAGAAACTCATACAAAACCTCAGAAATATCTAA
>DYSM01000232.1 GCA_020718265.1 Draconibacterium orientale
ATATCCGGAATCGGCGAAGTGAAATTCACGAAACATGCCCGCAGCAAAAGCACGAGCATTCGTATTTCATCAGGCGGCGAGGTACGTGTAAGCCTGTCGCCGCGCACATCTTATGCCGATGCCGAGCGTTTTGTGCTGGAAAAAAAAGATTGGATTCAACAAACTTTGAAAAAACTAAAATCAAAACCCGAAAACTCAAAAATTTTCAGCCCCGAATACGAGTTTACAACTTATGCCAGACGACTGGTAATGAAATCGTTACCAAATACAAAAGACATTACACATAAAATTACGCGCGATGAAATTCTGGTAACGTATCCGCAAAACTTCGACATTTCGGACAAAAATTTTCAAACCTATATTAAAAAACTTATTTTAAAAGCACTTGCGCACGAAGCAAAACTTTTCCTGCCCTCTCGCACTCAATATCTGGCTGACAAACACGGCTTTACGTTCGACCGCGTGTCTGTGCGCGACACACGTTCGCGCTGGGGAAGCTGCTCGTCCGAAAATAATTTGAGCCTGAACATACACCTCATGCGCCTGCCCGAACATCTGCGCGATTACGTGATTTTGCACGAACTCTGCCACACCGTGCACCACAACCACAGCGCGAAATTTTGGAATTTACTTCAAAAAGTTTCCGGAAAATCTGATTTATACAAGAAAGAATTAAAAGGGTTTCATCCTCAAAATTTGCATTTTAATACTAAACCGCTATAAAAATGACAAAAAAGACTGACGTTTCCATGTCCTACCGGACGATGGAAAGTCTTATTTGACATGCTTTCGTCCGATAGGACAAAGTATCGTCAAAATAACAATCTTGATAGCGGTTTAGTATAACTAATAGAAACGCAGCGTTTTAAATACTAAAAATGTGTCAATTTGATAATATGCTAATGTGCTGATTTTCCTATTAAGAGTAAATTATACAATTCATTAAGTAAATAATTTATCCGTATAGAGGATGTAAGTATCATTATTTCAGGTTTTTTCGCATCTCTTTGTAGTCATAATTTTCGCTGAAAAAGATTTTCCCCTTCAAATCCGTTAAATCTTTCTTGCGGTGTGCCAGCACATACTCTGTCAAAACAATGCGAAATAACATCGATTTATCTGTTACATTTGCATATTTTTCGGCTTCTTCAAGAAGTTTTTCGTCAATTTCGATTTGAGTTTGCATAACTTTCACGTTTGAACCACAAATATACAATTTTTTTGGCAACTAAAGTCGTATTTTTGTTGAGTGATTAATTTTTGAGTGAAAATTTTTGAAATCTTAAAGGAATCGGACGACACAAGTAAATTATATTTTACATTTGTAAATCAAACATTACAAACACCATGTTTACAAAATCATTTTTAGCAACAATTATTTTAGTTATTTGGACAACTGTAACTTACGCTCAGGATTTTAACAGAAACAGAATCGACGTAAAATCGTACGAAATCGTTTTGGATATACGCGATTTCAAAACTGAAACCATCGCCGGATACACAACGATACAATTTACAACCGAAGCAGGTTTGGATAGTTTAACTTTAGATTTCGCCGGTTTGACGACAGATTCGGTAAAGCTCAGTCCGAAAGAACGTGTTGAATTTAAACAACAAGGCGAGCAGCTTTTTATTTTTTCAAAGTTTGAAAAAAATGACAGCGTAACCGTCTATTATCACGGCAAACCCAAAGCAGATGAGGCTTGGGGCGGATTTTTCTTTACCGACAGCGTTGCGTTTAACATGGGCGTAGGCATGGCATCGTATCCGCACGCGTACGGGCGCGTATGGTTTCCGTGCAACGACAGTTTTACCGATAAAGCCACATTTCGGTTCGATATTACCACACCGAAAAATATGACAGCTGTTTGCTCCGGAGTTTTTGAAAAAGTATATCTGTCTGAAAATAAAAATCTTGCGAGATATATTTGGACATTAGACAAACCAATACCGACGTATTTGGCAAACGTTGCAGTCGGAAAATACGAACGTGTAGAACAAATGTATCAGGGCATTAAGCGCAAAATTCCGATTGATTTATATTTTCGTTCGGAATACAAAAAAAATATCGAAAAATCATTTTTGAACTTAAAACAATGTTTGTCCGGATTTGAAACACATTACGGCGAATATGTTTGGAGCAGAGTAGGTTACGTGGGCGTTCCGTTCGACAGCGGCGCGATGGAACATTGCTGCAATATTTCGTATCCGGAATATGCGGCAGACGGTGCAAAAACCAACGAAACGCTCATGGCTCACGAACTTTCGCATCACTGGTTCGGAAATTTGGTTACGTGCAAAACCTCGCAAGACATGTGGCTAAACGAAGGTTGGGCAAGCTTCTCCGAAGCTTTGTTTACCGAAACTATCTATGGCAAAGAGGCTTACAAAAAATATGTGCGAGACAATCATCTCAAAGTGCTGACTATGACACACCAATACGACCGCGGCTACCGAGCCGTGTACGGTGTTCCGCCTGAATTTACGTACGGCAGCACCGTGTACGACAAAGGCGCGGACGTTGCGCACACCTTGCGCGGCTACATGGGCGACAGCATATTCTTTTCAGCCATAACAAGTTACATGCACGATTTTGCCTACAAATCGGCAGACACCTATGAATTTCGCGATTATTTGAGCGAAAAATCGGGAATTGATTTAACTGATTTCTTCGACATGTGGGTCTTCACGCCGGGTTTCCCGCATTTTTCGGCTAACATTACGGAAACATTGAAAGACGGCGACGGTTACAAAGTTAAAATCCAAGTTTATCAGCGACTTAAAGCCAGAACACTTTTGGGAAAATCCATAAAAGCCGACATTACGTTTGTAAACAACTCTTTACAAAAACAAACTATCGAAATTCAATTTAGCGGAGAAAAATCGGAACACGTTTTAGATGTGCCGTTCAAACCAAGCTGTGTGATTTTCGACTCCGAAGAAAAAATTTCCGATGCAAAAGTAGATTGTGCCAAAGAAATTGACAAAAAAGGAATCCAAGTATTCGATTACACAGGTTTTAAAACGAACGTGCAGAAATTGAAAGGAAAAATTTACATGCAAGCCGCGTTGAATTTTATCGCGCCGGAAAATACGGACTCAACAATTTACACAATTTTGCCCGAAAAATATTGGACAATCGCGGGTGCGGGCGGAAAATTGGAAGCATCAGGCAGTTTTTTCGTATCGTCCACAGAGTTCAATACAACGGAAGGTGTAGATATTTTAAAACTTTTTTACAGAGAAAATTCCGAACAAACGTGGAAGCCCTGCGATTTTAAGCTCGAAAAAAAGAATGCTTACGAAGGCTATTTTGTAGTTGAAAAATTGAAATTCGGCGAATTTGCAGTCGGTTGGGTAAATATCAGAGAATAAAAAAAAGAGTCGCAAAATGCGGCTCTTTTCGGTTTTAATAATTATCTTTAATTGCTGATTTTAAGGCTTTTAACTTTTCGGCTGGCGATTTCCCGTAATCGTTGCGGAACGCAGCTTTTTCCCATTCGCCGTACATCGGGTTTGGGAACACAATAAATTTTGTGCCAATTTCAGCTTTATATTTTTCAACAACGGCAGCACCGAAATCCGTAGTGTCGCGGTTAGCAAATTCTTCGGTAAAATCGGTCATGTTATCGCCAAGATACAAAATAACATCGTAAGTTTTCAAAATAGAATCACGTCGCGCGGTTTTGTCGGATTTGTCGGTTTTCAACATAAAATATTTATCTTCAACGTTCGGAAAACCAAGTAATTTCATGTTGTCCATGGTTGGCTTCAATGTAGCTTGGCTGCGATTAGAGATGTAAAAAACTTCGACATTTTTCGATTTTGCAAAATTAAAAAAATCGACAGCACCGGGCAGCGCGGTAGCTTTTGCTGTGTTCACCCAAGCGTCCCACGTATCGTTGGCATATACGTTTCCGGTTTTTGCCATGCGCGCGTTGTAAGGGCTGTTATCGAGCGCAGTTTCGTCCAAATCTGTAACCACGGCGAGCGGTTTTTTACCTTTTTTCTTGGCATTTTCTGCAAGCATGAGTTTCGCCAACTTGTAAGTTTGGATGTAAATTGCCTTATTTTCGGCAGATGTTTGGTACCAAACCGTCGGATTTAACCCGACTTCACCTGTGTAAACAGCCTCTGTTTTTTCAATTTTTACAATTTTCTCAACCGTTTCTGTTTCCGGTTTGTTGCACGCCGCAATCGTTAGCGCAGTGAGAATCAAGAGATATGAAATTTTCTTCATTTTGAAATATATTTTAATAAAACAATTTTTAACGTATTTTGTAACTTTTTACAAGCTCTGTTCGTCTTATGTTCAGAAATGCAAAAGTAAGTAATGACAAGTCAAGAATACAACATTTGTGTAAAAATTTTTTCAGATAATGTGTATCGCTTTATTCTGAAAAATATAAAACGACAAGATGCGGCGCAAGATATTGTTCAGGACAGTTACGAAAAACTCTGGATAAACTGCAATTCGGTCAGTTTTGAAAAAGCGAAGCAATATTTGTTTGCCACGGCGTACCACACGATGATAGATGCACTGCGGCGCGAAAAAAAAATGGTAAGTTCGGAAAATAAAAAATACGATGAGCCGATGCACACAAAACATTTCGATGACTTGCACGAAATTATGCGAAACGCGATTGACAAACTACCCGAAGCCCAACGTTCCGTAGTGATGCTGCGCGATTACGAAGGTTATTCTTACAAAGAAATTTCGGACATTACGAAACTGAGCGAAGAACAAGTAAAGGTCTATATTTATCGGGCGCGTTTGTTTTTGAAACAATACATCGGTAAACCCGAAAATGTTATTTAGTATTTGTAGGAAAACGTGTAAATATTTGAATTTATGTAGGTTGTAGTCATTT
>DYSM01000233.1 GCA_020718265.1 Draconibacterium orientale
AATCTGTTTCTTAACATTTGAAAAATTACTTGTTGTGCATAGTAAATTTCGCAAAAAATGCTGAACTTTGCCGTCCGAATTTTTACTCGGAAAATTGATTTAAAGTTATGACTTTCAAAGTATTAGACATGCTTTCGGCATTCATGGTTATGTTTGCCGTTATCGACATTATCGGTTCAATTCCGATTATTTTAGACATAAAATCCAAAGGACAACGTATAGAATCGGGCAAAGCCACCATCGTTTCTTTGCTTATTTTGGTAACGTTTTTGTTCACGGGCGAAGCTTTACTCGGGCTGTTCGGCGTTGATATTTCGTCGTTTGCCATCGCCGGCTCCATGATTTTATTCATTTTGGCTATGGAAATGGTTTTGGGCATAGAACTTTTCAAGAGCAGCACACCGGCAGGCGCATCCATAGTGCCGTTGGCGTTTCCGCTCATCGCCGGAGCCGGAAGTATAACCACAATGCTTTCATTACGAGCAGCTTACGGATATTTAGAGATAATTTCGGCATTAGTTTTGAATATGATTTTTGTCTATTTTACATTGCGTTCCACACGTCTTATTGAGCGATTTTTGGGTCCGACCGGCGTTGCGGTGCTTCGTAAAGTCTTCGGAATCATTTTGTTATCCATTGCAATTAAGCTCTTTATGTCAAATTTCGTGAGTTCGCTCGAAACGTTTTTTCCCGGTTTGATTGAAAAAATGAAAAATTATTAAACAACACATCAGATTTTTTCGGAAACTTTTTAACTTTACAGCGAAATAGTGTTTCTTTGTATTGAGTATTGAAGTAATCAGATTAAAGTAGCAAGATACAAAAACAACACTGTTAAGCGCAATAAACGTCGCAATTTTAATCTATGAGTCCGGTCTAAAAAGCCATCAAAAACGAAGAGTTAAAATACAACTACTTGATTTCTAATGTTTTATGACATGCAATTTAAAAATGGAACTATCTGATAAACAATGAATTGTGAATTTCAATCTACTTTTACGACCTTTTTAGACCGGACTCATCTATAGAAAAACACATAGAATTTTAACTTTGCGACTTTGTGTCTTTGTGTCTTTGTGTCTTTGTGGTTTAAAATTTTCTCTGTCAATTTAGTATTGATACGAAAAAATAGAAAAATTCATATCGTTGTCAGTTTATCAAGACATTCAAATATTGATGTTAAAATACAACAAAGCTAATTATAGATTTTTAAAAAATAGATATTAATTCGCTCATAATGAGCACAAATCATTAAGCAATGTTTAAGATAGATACTTTTGATTTTGCAGGAAAAAAAGCCATCGCAAGGGTCGATTTCAACGTACCTCTTGACGAAAATTTCGTAGTAACCGACGACACACGCATCCGAGCCGCCGTGCCTACTATCCGAAAAGTTACCGAAAACGGTTCGATAATTTTGATGTCGCACCTCGGCAGACCGAAGGGCGTTACCGAAAAATATTCGCTCAAACCCGTGATTTCCAAGATAGAAGAACTTACGGGCAAAAAAGTAAAATTTGCAACGGATTGCATCGGCGAGATTGCCGAAAAAGCTGCCGCAGACCTGAAACCGGGCGAAATTTTATTGCTCGAAAATCTGCGTTTTTATGCCGAGGAAGAAAAAGGCGACAAAGAATTTGCAAAAAAACTTGCAAAACTTGCCGACATTTACATCAACGATGCCTTCGGAACCGCGCACCGCGCACACGCGTCCACAGCCGTAATTGCTGATTTTTATGACGACAATCACAAATTGTTCGGCTACGTGATGGAAGGCGAATTGCACAGCCTCGACCAAGTATTGCGCAGCACCAAAAAACCGGTAACGGCAATCATCGGCGGCGCAAAAGTATCGTCGAAAATTACAATTATTGAAAATTTGCTCCAACGAGTTGATAATCTGATTATTGGCGGCGGTATGACTTTCACGTTCGTAAAAGCTATGGGCGGAAAAATCGGCTCATCATTGGTAGAAGACGACTACATTGAAACAGCAAAAACAGTAATTGCAAAGGCAAAAGAACGCGGCGTTAAACTTTACCTGCCCGTGGACAGCGTAAATGCCGACAAATTTGCAGCCGATGCTAATGTTGCATTCTCGGCAATTGACCAAATTCCTGACGGCTGGATGGGTTTAGACATCGGAGACAGAACCATTCAATTGTTCTCCGAAGTCATTGAACGTTCGGCAGTTGTGCTGTGGAACGGACCTACAGGCGTATTTGAAATGGAAAAATTTGAAAAAGGAACTGTAGAAATTGCAAAATCGCTCGTGAAAGCCACCGTAAAAGGCGCGTTTACACTTGTCGGCGGCGGCGATTCCGTTGCGGCAATCAACAAATACGGCATGGAAACGAAAGTGAGTTACGTGTCCACCGGCGGCGGCGCAATGCTTGAATTCCTCGAAGGCAAAGTACTTCCGGGCGTTGCTTGCATTCCGCGCTAAATGTATTAGATTTAAGATATCAGATTACAGACAACAGACTATAAATTATTGATAATCTATATCTTATACTTAAAAACTTGTAATCTTTTTAATTAGATTTAATATAATTTAAAATCAAAGATATAGCTCTGCCGAAATTTTTGTTTTGGCAGAGTTTTTTAAAACGAAAGAAGTTTAAACCGGCTACGATTAACGGAGTACCTGTCAGCGTGTATTACATAATTCCTATTGCTTTCAAACTGGATTAATCTCTTGTTTTTCAAAATTACCATTCATAAAGTAAATTTTATTTGACATTTTGTATGATTTTCATATCTTTACGGCAAATTTTCCCAAATACCCCAAAGAATGAAAATCGAACTCCAAACCATCGGACGTAACAAGCTGACAGCTATTAGTTTAGTAAAACAATTCGGCGGCGTGTCGCTTATTACCGCAACGGAACTTGTCGAAGATTTGCCTTCCGAGTTTTCGTGTACTTATCCGTATGAAAAATTAGACGAAATATTGGACGCGTTTACCCAAGCCGGCTGCCGCATCAGCATCGAAACCGGGCACACCAAAGAAAAAGAAGGCGGTTCGGAAGAACGAAAAATCATTCGACTTTTGTTTTCAAAATCTAAAAAAACAAAAAAAGCTGATGCCGAAAAAGTCAAGCTGACCAACAAAGATGAAGTGCTCGCGTTTATGAAAAACCGGCAAGACTACCCGAAAGCTGTCGGAACCGGCGTGCTTGCGGTGTTGGCGGTTTGGTTGTTGAGCGGATTTTTCTTTTTTCGTGAGGAATTTGTTTTTACAAATCTTAATACCATGTTAATCAATATTTTATCCGGCTTGCTCATTGCGTTTGCCATACGTGTGCGTGGCAGAGGCGTAGAAGTAAAATTTGGTATGGCGGCTGCAACATTGTCGATTGCGGGCGCGTTGGGAATTTATTATGTAAATCGTGCTTCACACATTTATCTTGCCGATTATCCTGTTTCTTACCTGTTTGAAACCTTCAAACTTGGCGAAAATTGGTTTACGGCATCCTTAATTATCAGTGCGTTTTTGGCGTATTTCACTGCTTTTGAGCGCATTAACGAAGAGCCGACTGACGATAACGCTTTTTTGCTTGCTTCAAATGCAGGCGTTTCCGATTTTTCGGGTTACAAAGCAGAAAAAATGAAAAAAGAAATCGTTGCTCCGCACGCTGACTACTTCAAACTCAAAGAGAAACGTGTCGCAAAAACCAAATCAAAAAGCAAAACAGCCTAATCAAATTTGATATTTTTAAATTTTGCTTTTTTTTTTCGGCAATACTTTGTATTTTTGAGCGCTGCAAAAAGCGGCGTTTACTTATTTTAATTGAGTTTTGGACATAGTTTTCATCATTAAAGGTATCATAATAGGCTTGCTGGTGTCCATTCCGGTGGGACCGGTTGCTGTGTTGTGCATTCAGCGCGGGATGAACAAAGGTTTGTTTTCGGGCTTTATCACAGGCGCAGGTGCAGCGTTTGCCGATGTGATTTACGCCATAATTGCCGGGTTCAGTATATCGCTAATTAAAGAGTTTCTTGCTGATAATCAAATAATTATACGTGTAGTTGCAAGCCTTTTTCTGATTGTGATTGCTTACCGAATTTTCTTTTCCAATCCTGCGCTACAACTCCGAAAACTCAAGCGCGAAGGCAACAAATTTTTCTCCGATTTTGCAACGAGTTTCCTGCTCACTGTGTCTAACCCGCTGACTGTCGGTGTGTTCGGCTTTCTTTACGCGCAATTTAACATGGTGGATTCTTCAAGTACACCGCTTCATGTGTGGGCAATGGTTTTCTTGGTTTTTGCCGGGTCGCTGCTGTGGTGGCTGAGTTTGGTCGGCATTGTCGCGCTGTTCAAGCACAGAATCAGCTTGCGCAGTTTAGTTACTGTAAATAAAATTACGGCAATTTTGATTTGGGTTTTCGCAGTTTACGTCATTATCAGTGCAATTTTTCCGAGTATTTCAGTTTGATATAAATCTGTTTAAACTGACAATGGTATGAAATTTTACAGTTATACTATTTTTTGCATTTATAAAAAATTGAAACACAATACTTTATGCCGCAAAGATACAAAGTCTCAAAGTTAAAATTCTAAGCATTTTGAGTATAAAAAAAACAGCCCTCACATGAAATTGCGATGCGCTGTTTGTTCTGACAAAATTCGATGTCTTGCTGCTATTGTTTTACAACTTTCAGCGTCTTTATTGCTGATGTTTCAGTAATTCTCAAATAATAGATGAGTTCGGTCAAAAAGCCTGTTTTATTTTAGCTAAACAATCTATATGCTTGATTATCAGTAATTTAACTTTACAACTTTCAACTTTATGACTTTTTATACTGAACTCATAGATTCCTGCTTTAAGCGAGCTTGTGTTGATTTGATTGTTGGTATTT
>DYSM01000234.1 GCA_020718265.1 Draconibacterium orientale
GTTTCATTGCCCAATCGAATCGAATATGCTTACTCATGGTGTTTTTTTATTACAAAGATACGAAAAAATTGTCAATTGAGTTACTTGATAATTTGGATATGTAGGGATTCATTACAAATTTTTTGGACGAGACTTTGTTCTACTTTTCTAAGAAATTACAAATCGGAAACGCTGCACATATTGTGCAACGTCTCCGTATAATGAGTTTAACTCAATAGCTGAATGTTTTTTATGCGCTGAAATGGTAAAGAAACACAACAGTGCCTGAGAATGCGGCTTTCGGTCGGTCTTTTATTTCGAGCGTTGCGCGCATTTCGGCTTTGCAGATGCCGCGCAGGTTTTTTACGGTTAAAACTTTTACGCGCAAGCGAACTTCGTCGTTTACACGCACGGCTTCCATGAATTTAAAATCTTCGATGCCGTAATTCACTTGCATTTTAATGTTGTTTACCTCTATAATTTGCTCCCACAAATAAGGTAAAAGCGACAGTGTGAGATAGCCGTGTGCAATGGTGGAACCGAATTGCGACTCGGTTTTTGCACGTTCGGGGTTGGTATGTATCCATTGGAAATCTAATGTCGCATCAGCAAATTTGTTAATCATTTCCTGTGTTACCGTCAAATAATCGGAGACTCCCAACTCTTTGCCTTCGAATGCCGCAAATTCGTCGAAACTGTTTACAATGAGTTTTGCCATGTTTTATATGATTTAAAAAGGGTTATACTTCTTTTTGTTCCATTTTTGCCCACGAATCTTTTAAAGAAACAGTTCTGTTAAAGATTTTTTTGACATCTGTGCTGTCCTTGTCTAAGCAGAAGTAGCCTTTACGCTCGAATTGGAATCTGTCTGCAATAACTGCATCTTTCAGAAAAGGCTCGGCTTTACAATTTGTGAGTATTTCGAGCGAATCGTGATTGAGAAAATCTTTAAAATCGCGGTCGTCGTGTCCGTCCGGTTCGGGGTCGGAGAACAAACGGTCGTATTGGCGCACTTCTATGTCGTAAGCGTGCTGCGCGGACACCCAGTGCAGTGTTCCTTTTACTTTACGACCGTCGGGCGAATTTCCGCCTTTGGATGCCGGGTCATACGTGCAATGCAACTCTGTGATGTTACCTGCCGAATCTTTTACAACATGTTCACATTTGATAAAATACGCATAGCGCAAGCGAACTTCGCCGCCGGGTTGAAGACGATAGAATTTTTTATCGGCAACCTCGCGGAAATCTTCGCGTTCGATATAAATTTCGCGTGAAAAAGGCACTTTATGCGTACCCGCAGAAGCATCTTCGGGATTATTTACGGCATCCAATTCTTCGGTTTTTCCTTCCGGATAATTGGTAATGACCACTTTAACAGGGTCTATCACCACCATCACGCGTTGTGCAATTTGGTTCAAATGTTCGCGCACGCTGAATTCGAGCAAAGAGACGTCAATCACATTGTCGCGTTTGGCAATACCGACACGTTGCGCAAAATTACGGAGCGATTCGGGTGTGTATCCGCGTCTGCGTAAGCCGCTGATGGTGGGCATACGCGGGTCGTCCCAACCGGACACGACACCTTCCTGCACAAGTTGCAGCAATTTGCGTTTGCTCATTACGGTATAATTTAGATTTAGGCGTGCAAATTCAATTTGGCGCGGGCGCACTCTGTCCGGTTCAACAAGTTGGTCGAGGCACCAATCGTACAGCGGACGATGGTTTTCAAATTCGAGCGTGCAAATAGAATGTGTGATGCCTTCGATATAATCGGATTGTCCGTGCGTGAAATCGTACATCGGATAGATGCACCATTTGTCGCCCGTGCGGTGGTGGTTTGCGTGTTTGATACGGTAGAGCAACGGGTCGCGCAAAAGCATGTTGGGCGAAGCCATATCTATTTTGGCACGTAAGGTTTTTTCGCCGTCTCTAAACTCTCCGGCGCGCATTCGGCGGAAGAGGTCGAGGTTCTCGCTTACGCTTCGGTTACGGTATGGACTTTCTATTCCGGGTCGAGTCGGTGTGCCTTTTTGTGCGGCAATTTCTTCGGATGTTTGTTCTTCTACATAAGCTAAGCCTTTTGTAATGAGCATTTCAGCCCAAGCATATAGTTGTTCAAAATAATCGGATGCGTAATGCGGTTCGCCTGCCCATGTGTACCCGAGCCAACGCACATCCTCCATGATAGAATCCACATATTCCACGTCTTCTTTTACAGGGTTTGTATCGTCGAAACGCAAATTGGTTTTTCCGTTGTAACTCAAACCAAGTCCGAAGTTTAGCACAATGGATTTCGCGTGTCCGATGTGCAGATATCCGTTGGGTTCGGGCGGAAATCGGGTCAAAATTTCAGTATGTTTGCCCGTTGCGAGGTCGTCTTCGATGATTTGCTCAATAAAGTTGAGCGATTTTTTTTCGTCTGCCATTTTTCTATCTAAAAAAAACAAGAAGCAAAGATATATGAAAATCTGTATTTAAACTTATAAATTTTGAAAATGTGGATTTTGTATCTTGATAATTTGATTTTTACCACGTTTTAACAAACAATACTTCGTTAAATTTTAGAATTTAGATGTTAGACATTAGACTCAAATCGCTTAATTCCAATTAGTTACAATCATACTCTTATTCGAGAAATTTTCTTATCTAATTTACAATAAATCAATATCTTACAAAAAATATTAACGGAGTATTGAACAAATTTTTCTACAAAAAAAACAATGCCAAAACTGCGAGGTTTTGGCATTAAAATTATTCTGTCGAAAAAAACTATTGAGTCCGGTCTAAAAAGCCTGTTTTATTTTAGCCAAACAGTCTATATGCCTGATTATCAGTGTTTTTGAAAATATTTTATAATTTAAGTAAATTACTTATTATCAGTAATTTAACTTTACAAACTTTCAACTTTATGACTTTTTATACTGAACTCACTATTTATTCGGAATATATTTTTCCATAAAATCGTTCACGGTTTTGTTCCAACCGTTTGTTATATCGGTGCGTTTGGCGTTGGATGCTTCGTTGGATGTGTTTGCCTGCTGAACGGCTGTGTTGTAATCGACAACGGCTTGATTGTATTGGTTTACACGCTCTTGTGTTTTTTCGGCTGCTTTCAGAGCTTCAAATGCTTTCTTTTCTTTCTCGAAGTTTTCTTTTTTCACATAGAAATCTACTGTGGTTTTGAAATCCGTTTCCGCTTCGGCTTTATGAAATTCGAGTGCGCTTTTGCAACTTTGTTTCAATGCGTTGTCCCCCTTAAATGCCGGAATGCTTTCCAGCGCGGTTAAACCTTCCGTTGCAGTTGCAATTTGTGCGTTTCGGTTTTGCTCAATGGCGTTCATATTGCGTTGTTTGACAGCATCCATGGTGTAAAATTCCTGTTTGTAACTTTTGAAAAAAATGAGATAAACTTGGTTGTAATATTGAATCACCTCGTTTGCCTGTTCGAGTTTTTTACTGACTTCGTTATCGCTTTCTACAATTTTGATGTTGTATTTTGCGCCGAATTTTTTTTGAACAACGGCAAGTTCGTCCATTGCTTCGTTTACTTTTTTGTTCGCCTCTTGTTGCGCGGTAATGTAAGCTTCCATAAGGTCGAAAGACTGTTCCGCAATTGCTTCCATGTCCATAATTTTTTCATAATCTTGCTTCATTACGTTGTAGTTCAGTTCCATGTATTTAACAACGCCGTCTCGGTACGCGGCATCGCCTTCAAAGGGCGGCATGGCAGCAACTTTGTCGCGCGAGGCTTTTAGCATTTCGATAAGCCGATTGCGTTCTGCTTCGGATTTTTGAGCACGATTGCTGTGCGCAGTTGCGCTCACGTAAGCCAACATTTGTTTGCTTACTTGCTGACTTTCATTGCCGATGTAAGACATGTAGTCGGATGCGGTTTTGAACTCCTGCGCCTTTGTTGCGAGGCTTAAAAGAATAACAGCTGCGAGAATTGTGAAAATTGATTTCATGTTGATTCTGTTTTTTTATGTTGATATTTATTTTTTTTGAAGAAGTTCCAAATAATCTGTCATAATTTGATACACTTCGTAAAGATAACGGTCTTTTTGCAAATTGTCGATATGTTTTAGATAATGTTTTGTGTCGATATTGTTTAATTTATTGAAATCCAGAGTATTTTTTGTTCCTGAAATTGTAAAAATGTTGTGGTTGAAGTCATGTAAAGCAGCTGAGGTTTCCGAAAGTAGCTCAATTTCGGCAAGAGTTTGCAGATATTCTCTATCCGTTAATTCATGTAAATTCTTAGATTGGAAAAGTAAATCCCATTCGCCCGAAATACTGTCAGCGCTCCACTGCCAAGCCGCACAACGGGCGTTCGATTTTAATCGTAAATCGGACGGAGCAATCGGGGCGAGCGGCGTAAAGTAGGCTTTTTTTTCCAAAGGTTCGTTGTCGAGCACGTGCGGATAATCGGCTTCGGAATAATCGAAAAAAGTTTTTATTTTCGGAAGTTCCACATCGGGTGCAATTCCGTTTCGTTGGTGTGTTTGTCCTGTGATTCGATACATTTTGTCGGTTGTAACCTTAATATAACCCGGAATTCCGCCCAGAATATCCACAATATCAATATTTTCAGGATTATCTGTAACCGCACGAATCACCTGTGCCGAACCTTTTCCGAATGTTTTTGTGCCCACAATCAGTGCGCGGTTGTAATCTTGCATGGCAGCCGCAAAAATCTCGGAAGCCGATGCGCTGTATTCGTTTACCAAAATAATAAGCGGACCACTGTAAGCCATACCTCTGTTGCTGTCTTTCAAGTAATTAGGTTTGCCGTCGCGAGCCGTGTATATGGCAACTGTGCCGTAATCAATAAATAGTGCTTGTAAGAAAACTCATAACACATTGAAATACTTAATATTATAGAA
>DYSM01000235.1 GCA_020718265.1 Draconibacterium orientale
TTTTCAATCATTTATCAATAAGGTAGTTTCTTCACATATTGAATTGCCCCTTAATTCTGACGTTTAAATTCCTGATACTTTTTTATATATAGAATTAATGAGTCCGGTCTAAAAAGCCTGTTTTATTTTAGCTAAACAATCTATATGCTTGATTATCAGTGTTTTTTAAAATATTTCATAATTTAAGTAAATTGCTTATTATCAGTAATTTAACTTTACAAACTTTCAACTTTATGACTTTTTATACTGAACTCATCAATGCTTGACTGCTTTTTGACTGTTGAATGACTACTAAATGACAAAACGTTCGATTGAAAAAATGATTAGAACTTACATAAATCAAATATTTACACGTTTTCTTACAAACACTGTTTATGCAAAAAGCTGCGCAATTACGCAAAACAAACATAGCTGAATATATACTTTATTTTTGGCAAATTGAAGATTTGCTGCGCGCCGCAGAGTTTGATTTGTCAAAAATTCTGTCTCGTTACAATTTGACAGACAGTGAGTTAAGAGAAACAGAACTTTGGTACGATAATATCGTCCAAATGATGCGCATGGAACATGTTACAGCAAACGGACATCTTCAAATAATAAAGAACATCATAATTGACCTTAACGATTTACATCTCACGTTGTTACGAATGCCGGCGGAGTATAATTATGCCGAACTTTATTCTGAGATTTTGCCTCACACGAACGTGTTTGAATCAAAACTGAATCAAACAGCTTTAAATACTGTAGATGTTTGGTTTCATGCACTTTACACAACGGTTTTGTTAAAAATGCAAAAGAAAGAAATCAGCGAAGAAACGCTTGATGCTGTTGCAAAATTCGGAAAAATTCTGTCGCGCCTCACAAAAGCCTATCATCACCGCGAGAAAGAGCCTGATTATTATCTACTTGACTGATTTATTTTACTCTATTCTAACAGCAAAAATAGAGATGTCATCCACTTGCCTGAAATGTCCGCGCCAAGCGTTTAACTTTTGCTCAAGCGTATTTTTCTGAATATTCAGAGGTAGTTTTTGAACTTTCAATATTAATTTTCGCATGTTTTGAGACATCAATCTGCGCCCGTAGTTTCCACCGAATTGGTCGGCATAACCATCTGAAAATAAATAAATTGTGTCGCCTTTTTGAAGTTCTTTGACTGTTTTTTCAAACGGTCGTTCTCTAAAATAAATGCCTATTGGATTCAGAGTCGGATTGAGAATCTCCAATTTGCCGTTTCGCACAATGTATGCAGGATTGTTTGCGCCTGAAAATTCCATTGTGTTCGTAAGCGTATCTATCACACACACAGACATATCCATGCCGTCGTCCTGACTGTCTCGGTCGCGTGTTTGTCGTAGTTGAATTTTTATTTGTTCACGTAATTTATTCAGAATTTCAGCAGCGTCCGTAATGTTTTGATTTACAATAATTTCGTTTATCAAAGACATGCCCAACATACTCACAAATGCGCCCGGAATGCCGTGTCCCGTGCAATCGGCTACGGTAAAAATGATTTTATGGTCTATTTTTCTTGCCCAATAAAAATCGCCGCTTACGATGTCGCGCGGCATGAAAAGTACGAAATTGTTGGGCAAAATTTCGTCGATGTAACTCAGCGGCGGTAGTGCTGCTTGTTGAATGCGTTGTGCCGCAAGAATACTGTCTGTTATCTTAATCTGTTGGCGTTCAATGGCATCGCGTTGCGATTCAATCTCATCGCGTTGGGCATAAATTTCTTCGTTTTTAGATTGCAAATCGGTGTTTATGATTTCGATTTCATGCTTTTGTTCTTGTAGGATTTGGTTAGTTTCTTTGCGTCGTCGGCTGATTTTGAGAATGATAAGCAAAAATACAATTCCGATTAACAAGGTGAAAAGCAGCGCGTAATTCAACACGCGTTCTTGTTTTTTGCCTTGTTCCATCAATTTTGCAGCACGGTTTGCACTGTCTATTTTAAGTTGTTGCTTCTGATTTTCGATATCGAACATTGCTGTCGAAATTTTATCATCGAGTTGGTTTGCGTGCAACGTATCGTTGTATTGTTTGACATATTCAAAATATTCGAGAGCTTTTTCGAGTTTTCCTTGCCGACGAAAAATGTTCACATGCGCTTGATAGGCGTGTCGTATGCGTGCCGGATTTTTTGTTTGCAGCGAAATTTCGAGTGCTTGTTGTGCATTCATTTCTGCTTGCTCAATATTTCCAAGCGACAGATAAATGTCCGAAACTTTGTTGTGCATGTCTGACAGTAAATCTTTATCAAATTGTTTATCAATGATATTGAACGATTTTTGGTATTGTTCAAGGGCTTTGCGGTCATCACCATTTTCATGGTAAACATCTGCCAGATATTTATAGCACACAGCTTGTCCGGAAATATCGTTCGTATTAATTCTGTAAATCAGGGCTTTTTCAATAAGATTTTGAGCTTGAAGCAGATTCGATTTTATCAAAGATCGTCCCAAATTCAGTTCGCAATACGCAATCATGCGCTCGTCGCCAAGTTCTTTAGCGATATCGAGTGCGGTTTCCAAGTAGTTTTGTGCCGATTTGAAGTTGTCTTCATACAAATACGCGTTGCCGATATTGACGTTTGCATAACCGATTTGTTGTCTAAGATTATGACTTTTAGCTACTTCTAAACCAATCCTGTAATATTCCATCGAGCTTTTGAAATCGCCTAAATTTCGGTATGCGACACCCAAGTAACTGTATGCACGGGCAAGTTCTTCATATTTTTGATGTTTTTCAGCGTTTTTTAAAGCAAGACGTCCGTATTTTAAAGCCTCAGTCGGATTGCTATTGCGTAATTTCCAAACAATTTGGTTGTAAACGGCTGCTTTCTTATCTTCCGATGTTTTCGTTAGTACTTTTTTCAAACTGTCTATTTGAAAATAACCTTGTTGTCCGTAACAAACTGAGAGTGCGGATACTAAAAACAGCGAAAATAGAATTGTACGTAATCTCACTTAAAAAAAATTTCAATTTGCGGGGCTAAGTTAGCATAAAACGCTAAGTTTATTAAAAATATTGATTTTTTTTTTGCTTCACAATTTTTCCAACTCCTGCCAAACAAACTCCATGAGTTCGCCGATGTAATTTTTTGAGAAATCAAAACGAATGCCTGCCGTTTCATAAATTTCCGGAATCGGTTTGGAATAGCCGAGTTTTAATGCTGATTCATAAGCATTTAAACCTTTTTCCTGATTTTGTTTGTAGTTTCTCCACACTGCAATTGCGCCAAGTTGTGCAATGGCATATTCTACATAATAAAACGGCACTTCAAAAATATGTAACTGTTTTTGCCACATAATTTTACGAAAATTTTCAAAGCCACTCCAATCTGTAATTTTTTCGCTAAACTCATTCAAAACATCCAACCACATTTGCTCGCGCTCGGCTACGGTATGTGTCGGATTTGTGTAAAGTTTATGCTGAAATTTATCGACAATAGCAACCCATGTCAGTGTTTCAATTGCGCCTTCCAATTGTGCGCGTTTTGCACGGCGTGTATCGTCCGGATTTTCAAAAAATTCATCCCGATAATCCATCGAAATTAATTCCATAGACATGGATGCAAGTTCGGCGACTTCCGACGGAAGGCTCTTGAAATCAACCAATTCCAAGTCCGAACTCAGGAACGAATGCACCGCGTGTCCGCCCTCGTGCATCATGGTTTCGAGGTCGCGCACGTTGCCGGCGGCGTTCATAAAAATGAACGGAATATTGCTTTCGTACAGCGGATAATTGTAGCCGCCGGGTGCTTTTCCTATGCGCGAATCAAGGTCGAGATAATTTTCGAGCTTCATGGTTTCCAAATATGCGCCGTATTGCGGACGAATTTTTGTAAATACTCGAATGGATTTTTCTAAAAGCTCCTCGCCGGTTTCAAACGGTTTCAGTGCCGGTTTTCCGGAAGTATCTACTTGTAAATCATACGGTTTCAAAGAATCATAACCTAATTCGGTTTTCCGTTTTTGTGCCATTTTTTCAACTAAAGGCAAAACAGTTTCTTTTATGGAATTGTGAAATTCAAAATTATCGGCAACCGTGTAATCAAAACGTTTGAGTGCCGAAAATTGGTAATCGCGGAAGTTCTCGAAACCCGCATTCAGCGCGACTTTATGACGTTTTTCTATGAGACCGGAAAGCAAATCGTTTAACGTATGTTCGTCTTGTGCGCGACGTTGTCCTATCTTTTCATAAACATTTTTTCGAATCTCTCTGTCTGTGTTTTTCAAATAGTTAGCTGCTTGTTGCAAGGTCAAAGTTTTTCCTTCAACTTCAATAGTCATCGCGCCGGAAATTGCACCGAATTGCTGTTGCAATTGCTGTAATTCTGCAAAAATCGGAATATTTTCGGCACGAAAAATTTCGACGGCGCGCTTCATACTTCGAAGCGGAACGAAATATTTTTTTGTATCAAGTTCGGCTAAAAACGGATTTTCGAGTAATTTTTTATCCAAAACATCGGCATATTCAGCCGCACGCGGTTCTATCTCGGTAACAAAAAAATTAAAACTGTCCGACAAGCTCTTATCCGTTGTATCACAAGTCATTCGGATATATCGCCAAGCCGCATTTTCTTCCAAAAAAGCCTCAATTTCACTGCGGTCAGCCCACCATTGATGAAGGTCGGAAACGGAATTCAAGGTTCGGTTTTTCAAATTTTCGAGGTAAGGTTCAACGTCCGACCAAGCGTTAATTTCCTGATTTTGAGCTATAAAATTGCGATTTTTATCTGTCATATTCTGTATTATTTTAAAAAAACGTATTTATACACGTTCGGTTGAATTTTTTTTGCCAAAAGGTTCAAATTTTCTCTTAAAATTGATATAAATTT
>DYSM01000236.1 GCA_020718265.1 Draconibacterium orientale
TTTACAAACTTTCAACTTTATGACTTTTTATACTGAACTCATATTTCATATTTCATATTTCAATTTCAAATGTATCCCATGATTTTGTATGTTGCAAGTCCGATGATTTCGTGAAAGAAAGCCGACCAATCGGACAGCGTTTTAGCATTTGGTACAATCAGTTCGGATAAATATGGTTTTGATGCGGAATTTACACTTGTCGGAAAAATATCACATCTTACACCGGCTTTCTCGAAACATAATTTAGCACGCAAAATATGATTATTTGACGTAATGAGCAAACATTTTTGATTCAACATAGAACTGTCGTTCAAAAGTTTTGCCGAAAAATGGGCGTTTTGATGCGTGTTTTTCGATTTATTTTCTGTCAAAATATCTTCTGAAGGAATATCTAAATCAGTCAGATACGTTTTTACAAAATCAGCTTCAACTTGCGTTTTGTCGAACAAATTTGCATTTCCGCCCGAAATCAGAATTTTACGAATTACACCTTTTTTATATAGCCACACGGTTTGGTTTAATCTGTCAGCTTCCCCGTGAAACACAATGCGTTGCGTGCCTGCGTCCCACGACGTAATGCCGCCGAGTACAATGCCGCACGCATACGAGCTGTCGATTTCGGCAAGTGCAATGGGTTCATATTCAATTAATTTGCTTGTCTGTTTGAAAATATATCCGTTAGAAAAAAGCAGAAACAAAATAAAAGCCAAAATCAGTCGGCGTTTTTTGCGCAACGGACATCCAGCCCGCAAACCAAATGCAAGCAGAACCAGAATCCATGCCAGCGGAGCAGTAAAAAATGATAATATTTTAGATAAAATGAAAAACACGACGTAAAAGTAAATTCTTTTCAGAAAAATGAAATCATTTTGAGATAAAATTTGTCGTAAATAAAAAAACAACTATTTTTGCAGTCCAATTTTTATTCAAATATTAAATTTTTATGGCTGTAAAGATTAGATTAGCGCGACATGGTCGCAAACGTAATGCTTATTATTACATCGTTGCAGCAGACAGCAGGGCGCCGCGAGACGGTAGGTACATTGAGCGAATTGGCTCATACAACCCAAATACCGATCCTGCCACAATTGACCTCGATTTCGACAAGGCGTTAGACTGGATGCAAAAAGGAGCACAACCGACAGATACGGCACGTGCAATTCTTTCTTACAAAGGTGTATTATTCAAAAACCACTTAGCACTCGGCGTGGCAAAAGGTGCAGTAACACAAGAGCAAGCCGATGCAAAATTCAATGCTTGGATTGCTGACAAAGAGCAACAAATTCAAAGCAAACGCAACAAGTTAATGACTGATGCGCAACGTGCCAAGAAAAATGCGTTGGAAGCAGAGCAAGATGTAAATAAAGCTCGTGCCGAGAAAATTGCACAAAAACAAGCCGAATTGCAAGCTGCTGCCGCAAAAGCAAAAGCTGCCGACGAGACGGAAAACGCCGAATAATTCAAAAATTATGCGCGACATTTCTGAACTTAAACTTGTAAAAGCAGGCAGATTTGTCAGAACGCACGGCTATAAAGGTGCTGTAATTCTTGTTCCGGAAACGGATTTTGAATTACTCTCAAAGGCGGAACCCATATTTGTCCTGACGGACGGAATACGGGTTCCGTTTTTTTTATCGTCCGACATGAAAAAACACAAAAACGACCTGCAAGTGCTGTTCGAGTCGTTTGAAAGCAACAATGCCGCCGAATTTTTTCTCGGGAAAGAAGCTTATATTGAAGAGCAATACGCGATTGAAGACGAAGAATTCGATTTCGACGATATGCTTGATTTTGAGGTCTTTGATTATGGTATTTCCGTAGGTGTTGTGGATGAATTTTTGCCTTTACCAACAAATCCGATACTTTCGGTAAAAACACATCGCGGAACGGAACTGTTGATTCCGGTCAATACGCCTTTCTTAATAAAAATTGACGAACAAAAAAGGCAACTCTTTTTTGAGCTGCCCGCCGGGTTGTTCGATATAAATGCTGAATAAATCAGACTTTCATTATATCGTGTTCTTTTTTTACGACAATTTCGTCCACCTTTTTTACAAACTCGTCCGTTAGTTTTTGCACAAGCTCTTCGGCACGTTTTTGCTCGTCTTCCGGCAAACCGGCTTCTTTCATTTTCTTAAATGCGTCAATGGCTTCGCGGCGTGCGTTGCGGACGCTCACTTTGGCGTGCTCGGCTTCGGTTTTTACGATTTTAACTAAATCGCGGCGGCGTTCTTCGCTGAGCGGCGGCACGTTTATGCGTATCAATTCGCCGTTGTTCATCGGATTGAAGCCTAAGTTTGCGGCAAGAATTGCTTTCTCAATTACCTGAATCATAGGTTTTTCCCAAGGTTGAATGGTAATTGTCTGCGCATCTTGTGTTCCGACGTTGGCTACTTGCGACAGCGGCGTGAGCGAGCCGTAGTAATCGACTTTCAGCCCGTCGAGCATGTGCGGATTTGCTTTTCCGGCGCGCAATTTTACGAGTTCTGCGTCTAAATGGTGAATGGCTAACTCCATTGATTCTTTTGCCTCTTCAATTTGTAGGCTTACTTCATCGTTCATGGGTTCAAATTTTTTTGACAAAAATAATTCTTTTTCCGAAAAAAACTGCAAAATTTAGGTTTTTAGAAAGATATTTTCGAGAATAAGTCTTGAAAATTGTACAGTTCGGCAGGTTTTATATCAGCCTGAACAAAAACAATCAATACAATCAGTATAAAAAACAAGAAACTTTTTAGCTTACTCAATTTTTGAGTATTAAAAAAATCGCTCAGCGGAATAGCTATGGAGAGTGCCGCAAACAGGAGTATTTCAAGTCCTGCCGAATTTATTAAAAAAAAGATAGTCAACGCCACAAGTGTTTCCGAAACAAAAAACTTAGTATAATCCCTTGTCAATATATTCATTCGATAGAAACGGCTGAGCATTGCTGCGCTTGCAAACCCACTAACAATGAGCAATATCGCATAGCCAACCATGGAGGTTACATTTACGGTTTGCCACGTCAGATTTTCGGTATCAAACACAAACGTTTTATAAAACGAGACTTCGCCTAAAAAAATAAACTCACACAATGTAAGCAAAATATAGGGTAAAATTAAACCCACTGTGATGCTTAGCCATTCACGAATGCTTTGTCGGCGGAAAATTAATTTTGCTATAAAAAACAAGATTGCGAAAAAAATGATGTTGAAATAGAATAACGAAGCAACCGAAAGTATAAAGCCTATATTAAAAAACTCATCGACCGATTCTTTTTCGCGTAAAGCGTCAAGAGAAAGTGCCAGAGCTCTCATAAACATCACCAAAGCCACAAGTGCAGGAAGAAATGCCGCCGTCATTGGCGATAACCCAACGATGGCTAAGAACAAAAAGCCGACCGTGAAATTTCGCTTTTCAAGAATATTGGATTCGTTTACCAACGCAATAAGCATGAAAACGATGCCGCTTAACAGCACTGTTAATATTATGGCTGTCAGGATTGCAAAATTTCCGCCTAATGTATTGTCCGATAAATAATGAAATGCGTAACCCGAATTTGTAAAACGCTCGCTCGTTTGTGCTGAGAAAGCGATTCGCAAACTGTAAGCCGCTACAATTATGGGCAAAAGAACGAGTACTAAGGGATGATTACTTCTGAGAATACGAAGCATGATTCTGATTTTTTTACATAAAAAACGGAAGTCTCGTCAAGTCTGAAACTTCCGTTTTTAAAAAACTGCCGAAATTTATTTTGTGGCAGCCCAACGACGAATTTCGGTGCGGAACCACTCGTCTGCTTCGTCAGTCCATTTGAAATTTTCGCGAATGTAAGCAACGGTAGCTTTCTCAATTTCGGTGTATGAATTTCCGTCCATCACTTTTTCGAGTAAAACTTTTGCATCTTCAAGCGAGATACGTCCGTCACCGCGTCCTGCTACGGCTTCTTCTGCGGCTTTCAACAACTCGTCATCGTATTTTTCGCCGCCAATAACTCTGTAATAGCTCATAATTTGAATTTTTATGTGTGATAAATTCTAAGATTTCAAAAGTATAAATTTCTTGTGAATCACAAATTTTTTTACATCAAATTTTCCTTTTTTTGCATCAAACACAGTTTTTTTCTTTTTTTTCGACACTTGTGTTCAAATACAGTATCGCAGCAAACTTGTATTTTAGAATTTTCTTCTACCATTATGTCTTATTACGGTGTCAAGTTTAATTCTAAATGAGAAAAAAAAATTTATACTGCCTAACAAAAGAAACAGAAAAATAGTCTAAAAAATGAACGAAAATAGTTACAGAAAAACATAAACAATTTTTGGGATGTCTAAAACTATACCTAATTTAGCGGTCTATAAAATCAGTTCGCAGACATGCTGTTTGAAGTCATTCAACACACGATTTTATCGCACTAATTGAAAATATTTTATTAAAAATTTAACATAAAAATTAGGAGAATTCAGAATGGATAATAATGAAATGCAAGCCTTAGGGATGATTGAAACAAAAGGTTTCGTGGCTTTGGTAGAAGCGTCGGATGCAATGGTAAAAGCTGCAAAAGTAGAACTCGTAGGGTACGAAAAAATTGGCGGCGGTTATGTTACGGCTATCGTTCGAGGCGATGTTGCTTCGGTAAGAGCCGCAGTGGATGCAGGTTTACGCGCCGCAGAAAAAGTTGGAGAAATTGTGTCATCACACGTCATACCGCGTCCGCACGGAAATGTAGATTCGACACTTCCTTTAAGCAAAAAAAGCTAATTAATTATGAGTTCGGTCTAAAAAGCCTGTTTTATTTTAGCTAAACAATCTATATGCCTGATTATCAG
>DYSM01000237.1 GCA_020718265.1 Draconibacterium orientale
TTCATATTTCATATTTACTTAAACGAAATCATGTAGAAATTTATACAATTTTTGTGTCGGTAAGCCCATAACATTAAAATACGAACCTTCCAAATGTTCGATGCCGATGTAGCCAATCCACTCCTGAATGCCGTACGCGCCGGCTTTGTCAAAAGGTTTACAGGTTTCGATATAGAAATCAATTTCAGCATCGGACAGTTTGGCAAATCGCACATCGGCAACATCGGAAAACACATATTGTTTGTAGGCGGAACTAATGCAAACGCCCGTTACAACCTGGTGGGTTTTGCCGGACAATGTGCGCAACATATCGGCAGCTTCGGTTTTATCTTTGGCTTTGTTAAGAATTTGATTTTCAATACAAACAATAGTATCCGCAGTGATAAGAATCATATTCGGCGTTATATAATTTTTATAAGACGACGCTTTTTTTTGTGCCAAATATTCAGCCGCTTCAACGCCAAACATGCCGTCGGGAATAGTTTCGTCAATATCGGGCAGCACAAAGGTTTCAAACGGCAAGCCGATGCCTGCCAGCAACTCTTTTCGGCGCGGCGATTGTGAGGCTAAAACTATTTTGCGGTCGGCAAGGCGGGTGTGTAACATGGTATTTGTATCGAAATTTGAATCAACAAACTTATCTAATTTTTGCAAAACATAAAAATAATACGAAATTATGCTTCGCAAACGGTTGTTTTAGGTCGATTCTGCATAAAAAAACGCATAAACATTAAAAAATTGTAAAATTGTATTTCGGAATATAAAAATTACTACTTTTGCGGCATCAAAAAATTTATCCAAACAATAACAAATGAGAAAATTATTCTTCTTTTTGGCTGTGGCTGTGCTTGCTGCGGCTTGCAACAGCTCGGGCGATGCCGGTTTCAGCATCAAAGGAAAAATCAAAAACGCAGCAGGTAAAGACCTTGTGCTCAGCGTTTTGGGTGCGCGCAGCATGGATGCTGTAGATACCGTTAAAATCGGCGAAGACGGCTCGTATGAATTTAAAGGCACAACCAAAAATCCGGAATTTTACGCCGTAAGTTTCCTTAACAGTCGTGATTTTATCACGCTCGTGTTGGATTCCGTAACGGAAATAACGTTGGATGCCGACACCGCAAAATTTGCAACATCTTACACCGTAAAAGGTTCAAAAGACAGCGAATTGCTCAAAGAACTTAACGACAAACTCGAAGTTACACTTACGCGCATCGACTCTTTGGGCGAAATATACCGCACAGCTATGGGCGCACCCGGTTTCGACTCCGTTGAAGCGGTAATCAATGCAAAATATGAAAGCATTGTGGAAGATCAAAAGAATTTCAATAAAAAAATCATTGATGCAAATCCGAACTCTCTCGCAAATCTGATGGCTTTGTCTCAATCTGTCGGACAACGCGCGCCTGTATTCAATTTGGAAAAAGACGAAGCGTATTTCACAAAAGTAGATGAAACACTCTTCAAACTTTATCCCGAATCGCAAGCCATTAAGTCGTTGCACGATTATTTGGTTCAATATAATCAACAAAAAGAAGCAAAGAAAAACGCCGTCGGCGTAGGTTTGGATGCTCCGGAAATTACATTACCCACACCCGAAGGTAAAACATTATCGCTCAGTTCGTTAAAAGGAAACTATCTATTGCTTGATTTTTGGGCAGCATGGTGTAAACCTTGTCGTGCGGAAAATCCGACTTTGGTTGAAAATTACAAAAAATACAAGGGCAAAGGGTTTACAATATTCCAAGTATCGCTCGACCAAACCAAAGAAGATTGGACAAAAGCGATTGCAGATGACAAACTTGGTGCATGGAATCATGTGAGCGACCTCAAATATTGGGAAAGTGCACCGGCTCAACAATATGGCGTAAGCTCAATACCCGCAAATTTCCTGCTCGACCCACAAGGGAAAGTCATTGCAACAGATTTGCGCGGTCCCGCACTCGGCGCAAAACTTAAAGAAATTTACGGAATGTAAAAAAAAATTAAAAGCAGTGCCAAAATCACTGCTTTTTTCGTATATTTGCTAAAAATATTTATAAAATCGATGAAAACAATCTTCACAGTTCTTAGTCTGATTTTAAGCTTATCGCTTAGTGCACAAAACCCAAACGATGCTATCATCAGTTTCTCCGGCGGCGTTGTGAACATCAAGAATATGCCGGCAAAATCGGACAAAATTAAAGGCTCCGTGTACCAAATTCAAGACTGGAGCGTAGGAAACATTTTGCTCAAATCGGGCGAAACAGTAAAAAACTATCCGCTCAAATATGACCTCAAATATAGTCGTTACGAAATAAAAACACCGGATGCCGAAAAAGTATTAAACCTTGCAGACGTCAAAGAAGTAAGCTGGATGCTTCCGAACGGAACGTTTGAGCATTTCGTAAACAGCTCCGAATACGAATCCGTAGGATATACAGGCATGTATAAAATTGTAGCTCCCGGAACCGTCTCAATTCTGAGAGCAACACAACTCAAAGTAGAAGAAGGACACTACAATCCGGCATTGGACGTAGGAACAACCGACAATAAATACGTCCAAAAAAATAGCTATTACACTTTGCAAAACGGCAAAATAGCTGCGGTAAAACTTTCAAAAAAGAAGATTCTGTCCCTTTTTGGCGATAAAGCCGAAGCCGTGAAACAGTTCGCCAAAACCAACAAACTCAAATATTCAAACGAAGCGCACTTAGCACGTATTTTTGATTATTATTACAGTTTATAGAATCTCGAAAATTGTGATGCACAACATACACAGACGGACAAAAAATCCGTCTGTGTTTTGTTTAAATGTCATATCTTTGTGCGAAAGAAAATTTAGGCACATGACATACATTCAGGAATACATCCAAAAACACAAAGACCGTTTTTTAAACGAACTCTTCGACCTCATTCGCATACCATCCGTAAGTTCCGAAGCCAAGCACAAGCCCGATATGTTGCGCGCCGTGGAATACTGGAAAAATACAATGCTCGAAGCGGGTTGCGACCGTGCTGAAATCCTCCAGACCAAAGGAAATCCCGCAGCGTTCGGCGAAAAAATCATCGACCCGACTTTGCCGACCGTCCTCGTGTACGGACATGCAGACGTGATGCCCGTAGATCCGCTGAATTTGTGGACAACGCCGCCGTTTGAACCCGAAATACGTGACGGAAAAATATACGCTCGCGGTGCCGATGACGACAAAGGACAGGCGTTCATGCACGCCAAAGCCTTTGAGCTCATGGTAAATACCGACACGTTACCCTGCAATGTGAAATTTATTATTGAAGGCGAAGAAGAAATCGGCTCGCCGAACTTACGCGATTTACTCATCGAACATAAAGAAAAACTCAAAGCAGACGTAATTTTGGTGTCCGATACAGGTATGATTGCGACAAATATTCCGTCCATAACCGCAGGTTTGCGCGGATTAAGTTATGTTGAAGTTGAAGTAACGGGACCAAACCGCGATTTACATTCCGGCATTTTCGGCGGTGCGGTTGCCAATCCTGTCAATATTTTGGCAAAAATGATTGCTGACCTGCACGACGAGAACGGACACATCACCATTCCGGGATTTTACAACGATGTAGTTGAAATTTCCGACAACGAACGCCGCAAAATGGCAGAAGCGCCTTTCAACGAAGCAGAATATAAAAATGCTCTGAATGTCAAAGAATTATCAGGCGAAAAAGGCTACACCGCACCCGAACGCACCGGAATTCGTCCCGCATTGGATGTGAACGGAATTTGGGGCGGATACACGGGCGAAGGCGCGAAAACCGTCTTACCGTCAAAGGCTTATGCCAAAATATCCATGCGCTTGGTGCCAAATCAAGACAACAAAAAAATATCAGAACTCTTCAAAGCATATTTTGAACGCGTCTCGCCGAAATCTGTTTCCGTAAACGTTAAAATTCTGCACGGCGGACAAGGTTACGTTTCGCCCATCGACACGCCCGAATACCAGGCTGCCGAACGCGCCATCGAAGAAACCTTCGGACGCAAACCCGTGCCCACACGCAGCGGCGGAAGCATTCCGATTATTTCGACGTTTGAAGAAATTCTCGGTATAAAAACCATTCTCATGGGCTTTGGCTTGGAAAGCAACGCCATACACTCGCCCAACGAAAACTTTCCGCTCGAAATGTTCTTCAAAGGCATCGAAACCATTCCGTTGTTCTATAAATATTACGTCGAAATCATAAAATCACAAAAAGTATAAATCATTAAATATCAAATCTATGAACGATTATTTCTGCCCAAAATGCAATGCGCCGATAAAAATATCGAACCACATTATTCTGAAAGCGATTCCGAAAAGCTCAAACACACTCGGAAGTATGGTGTTGTTTGAACCTATTCTCGGCGATTTCAGAGTAACAACACACAAAACCTGCACAATGAAAGACGGCATGCACATTGAGTTTTATTGCCCCATTTGCAACGCAAACCTGAGTGCCGAAGACGAATATTTGACACACATCAACATGACAGACAGCGACGGCGATAATTACGAAATTTGGTTTTCCGAAATTACCGGCGAGCACGCCACATACAAAATCAAAGCCGGTAAAATTGCCGACAAATACGGCGAGCACAGCTCCAAATACACCAACCATTGGGGCAGTTTCCCGACGTATTAAGTCGAATCCTAAAATCAATGTCGGAATTCAGCTTTGAAACAAAGTTTAATTCCGACATTGTTTTAAACCAAAAACAGGTTTTTATTCGTTTTCCGGATATTGAACTCTTTAATTTTATCTGCGCGTTCAGGATTGGAAACCATGGCAAACGAGCAGAGTTTATG
>DYSM01000238.1 GCA_020718265.1 Draconibacterium orientale
AGTTACAAAAATCAAAAAATCAAATAAAAATGAAAAAATTATTAATTTTCGTGCTTCCGATACTTTTCGTGCTATCTTGCGCAGAAGAATCGCCCAAAGCAAAATTGGAGGCTTTAACCAAACAACGCGATGAACTTAACGCGCAGATAGAAAAATTAGAAACAGAACTTGCCAAATCGGATACTTCGGCTGTAAAAGTTGATGTTGTGGAAGCATCTGTGGAATCTGTTGTGGCTAAACCGTTTAATCATTATGTTGAAGTTCAGGGAAAACTCGACGGCGCAGAAAATTTATACGCAACTGCTCAAACTCCCGGAATTGTAAAATCGGTTTTGGCGAAAGAGGGGGATGCCGTAAAAAAAGGTCAAGTGCTTGCATATCTGGACGATGGCGTGTTGCAACAAAGTTTGACGCAAATGAAATCGCAATTGGTATTTGTTACCGATATTTACAACCGACAAAAAGCGTTGTGGGATCAAAAAATTGGTTCGGAAGTTCAATATCTTTCTGCAAAAAACAATAAAGAATCGCTTGAAAATCAGATTAAAACCATCGAAGAACAAGTGGATATGTATCGAATTAAATCGCCGATTACCGGAACAATTGAGGAGGTTTCCGCCAAAATTGGTCAAATGGCTTCGCCCGGATTGCCGGCGTTCAAAGTTATCAATTTTTCAACCGTGAAAATTGTTGCCGAAGTGTCGGAATCTTACTCAAAAACCATTAAAAAAGGCGACGATGCTATTCTGTTTTTTCCGGATTTGAACAAAGAAATGACTAAAAAACTTGATTTTGCGAGTAAATTTATCAATCCGGTGAACCGAACATTTCAAGTTATTGTGCAATTTGTGCCCGAATCTGATGAATTTCGTGCAAATATGTTGGCTGTTGTAAAAGTGAACGATTACGCAAACGAAAAGGCTGTGGTTGTGCCGATTAACTATGTTCAAACTGAAAATTCGACAAAATATGTGTTCGTAGCAGAAGCAGCCGGCGGTGGTTTGGTCGCAAAAAAACGCATTGTGAAAGTTGGTTTGGAATACGGCGGAGTTTGTGAAATTACCGAAGGCTTAAATGTTGGAGATAAAGTAATTACGAGCAATTTCCAAAATATTTACGAAGGCGTAGTTATTTCTAATTAACTCAAAAGAGTGAATTCAGAATTAGGAATTAGGAATTAAAATTCTGTGTTTTTAATTTTCAATTCGTAATTTTTAATTTTTAATTTTCAAAAATAATGGAAAGAAAATTCAAAGAATTTAAGCCAACGAGTTGGGCGATAGATAATAAGATAAGTATTTTTTTTCTGACAATTGCGATTTCGATTTTCGGTATTGTGAGCTACAACAGCATTCCGAAAGAGCAATTTCCCGACATCGTGATACCAAAAATTTTGGTAAATACGGTGTATCCCGGCTCATCGCCGAGCGATATTGAGAGTTTGGTTACACGCCCGCTTGAAAAAAATCTGAAATCTATCAGCGGTGTAAAAAATATTACGAGTAGTTCCGTGCAGGATTTCTCGGTTATTGTTTGCGAATTTGGAACTAATGTGGATGTTGCCGATGCCAAACGAAAAGTAAAAGATGCGGTTGATAAAACACGCAACGATTTGCCGAACAACCTGCCGCAAGAGCCTATGGTTATGGAAATTGACCTCTCTGAAATGCCGATTATGCAAATAAACTTGTCCGGCGATTTGGATTTAGCAAAGCTCAAACATCTGGCTGAATTGGCTCAGGATAAAATCGAAGCGTTTCCGGAAATTACGCGCGTGGACATTATCGGTGCGCTGGACCGTGAAATTCACATCAACGTGGATATGTATAAAATGCAAGCCGCGAGCGTGTCGTTTTACGATATCGAAACCTCTGTTTCGCGCGAAAATGTTACGATTTCCGGCGGAAGCATGGACATCAAAGGCATGAAACGCTCCATGAAAGTTACAGGCGAATTCAAAGATATTGAGACGATTCAAAATATTGTGTTCAAATCGGGCAGCGGTGCGCTTGTGAAACTCAAAGAAATTGCCGAAGTTACGGATACGCACAAAGAGCGCGAAAGTTTTGCTCGTGAAAACGGTAAAAACGTTATCACTCTGAATGTTATCAAAAAAAGCGGTAAAAATTTGCTCGATGCTTCCGACAAAATAAAAGAGGCTTTGGACGATTTAAAAGCTACGAAATATCCTAACAATCTGGATATTACCATAAACGGAGACCAATCTAAATTTACACGCGCAACACTTGAAGAACTAAATAACACCATTATCATCGGTTTTAGTCTTGTAACAATTGTTTTGATGTTTTTCATGGGCTTGACGAATGCCGTTTTCGTTGCATTTTCGGTGCCTTTGTCCATGGCTTTGGCGTATATCGTCATGCCGGCGATGGATTATACGATGAATATGCTTGTCATGTTTTCGTTTATTTTCGCGCTCGGAATTGTGGTCGATGATGCCATTGTGGTCATTGAAAATATCCACCGAATTTTCAACCAAAATAAAGGAAAAATGGATATTATTCAGGCTTCAAAATTTGCAGCCGGCGAAGTTTTTGTGCCCATTCTGTCCGGAACGCTCACGACACTTGCGCCGTTTTTCCCGCTTGTATTTTGGCCCGGCGTTACCGGAAAATTCATGCACTTTATTCCTGTTGTGCTGATAATCACGCTGTTTGCATCGCTCGTAGTGGCGTATTTGATAAATCCGATTTTTGCAATCACGTTCATGAAACACGACGATGCCGAAAAACCTGTAAATAAGAAAAACGTGTTTATAGCCGCCGGTATTTTTGCGCTTTTGGGCGTGCTTTTTCATTTGACATCGTTTCCCGGATTTGGAAATTTCTCAATTTTCGCGGCAATTTCTGTCGTTTTGCACAACTTCTTTTTGTCGAAATTCTTAATCTATTTTCAACATCATGTGATTCCGGCAATTATGAACAAATACGAGAAAATTTTGCGTTGGTCGCTGTTCAGACGTCGTCCGCAATGGTTGTTCACAGGCATGATTGTCATGTTGTTTGTCAGCTTGATTTTGACAGGATCTTCCGGCTTAAAAGTTGTATTTTTCCCAAATTCCGACCCGCAATACATTTCAACGTTCATAGTTGCACCTGTGGGCACGAACGTGAGCGTTACCGATTCTATCACAAAATTAGTTGAGAACCGTGTAAAGATGGTTTTGGGCGAAAACAATCCGGATGTCGAATCTGTTGTTGCGAACGTTGCGCTCGGAGCTTCCGAAAACCCGATGTTCGACCGTTCATTTACGTCCAACAAGGCAAAAGTTTCCATTTCTTTCGTGCAGTATTCAGAACGAATCGGACGCTCCACGACCTTGTACATGGACGAAATTCGTAACGCCGTAAAAGATATAAAAGGCGCGCAAATTACTGTGGATCAGAATGAAATGGGACCGCCGTCAGCCGGTAAACCTATAAATATCGAAGTTAGCGGCGATGATTTGGACGAACTTGTAAAAACGACAGCCGAATTTAAATCGTATGTCGAAGGTCTTGGTATAGAAGGCATTGAGCAGTTAAAATCGGATTTTGATGTTACAAAACCGGAAATTATCATTCAAATTGACCGCGAACGTGCTAACCGCGAGGGCATTACAACGGCACAAGTCGGAATGGAAATTCGTACGGCTGTTTTGGGAAAAGAAATCTCGAAATACAGAGACGGCGAAGAGCAATATCCAATCCAACTGCGTTATAGTGAGAATGTTAGAGGAAATATCAACAAACTCATGGACACCAAAATCACTTACCGCGATATGACTACCGGAATGTTGCGCCAAATTCCGCTTTCTGCAGTTGCAAAAATTGAATATGTCAATACGTACGGCTCAATTTCGCGTAAAAATGTTAAACGTGTTATTACGTTGGGATCCAATGTTTTATCAGGATTTAATGCCAATGAAATCAATCAGCAAATTACAAAAGCGATTCCCGGTTTCAAAAAATCCGATGACATCGAAATTAACTTAACAGGCGAACAAGAAGACCAAAAAGAGGTGATGTCTTTCCTTTCTGTTGCTATGTTATTGTCGTTGTTTTTGATTTTATTTATCTTGATTACGCAGTTCAATTCCACAAGTAAACCGTTGATTATCTTAGCAGAAGTCATTTTCAGTATCATCGGCGTGTTGCTCGGATTTGTCATTTTCCGCATGGATATTTCCATCGTAATGACCGGACTCGGAATTGTTGCACTCGCAGGAATTGTGGTTCGTAACGGTATTCTCTTGGTCGAATTTACGGATGTCTTGCGCGAACGCGGCTACCGCACACGCGAAGCCATAATTCAAGCCGGAAAAACACGGATTACACCTGTAATTTTGACCGCAACAGCCACAATTCTCGGTTTAGTTCCGTTGGCTATCGGTCTGAAATTCAACTTTGAAACGCTCTTTACGCATCTGAATCCACACATTGGATTCGGCGGCGACATTACGGCGTTTTTTAGTCCGTTAGCGTGGACAATTATTTTCGGTCTCACATTTGCTACCTTCTTGACACTCATAATGATACCCGTAATGTATTACCTCATCACAACAGGTAAACTCAAAATTATGCGTCTCAAACACCGCATCAAACACGGATAACAGTTTCATAACGTTGTTTTGTCCGCAGTTTGCTTATGATTAAACCGCAAAACAATCCGTAAAAAAATCCACACGCGTTTGTGTGGATTTTTTCTTTCACAAAAGGTTTTTAAACGGCTTTCACAAACGGATTAAAAATGTCGTAATTC
>DYSM01000239.1 GCA_020718265.1 Draconibacterium orientale
GTTGAAATAACTTATGAGTCCTGTCTAAAAAGCCTGTTTTATTTTAGCTAAACAAACTATATGCTTGATTATCAGTGCTTTTGAAAATATTTTACAATTTAAGTAAATTGCTTATTATCAGTAATTTAACTTTACAAACTTTCAACTTTATGACTTTTTATACTGAACTCAATATTTTTTTGCTCATTGTCCTTTTTTAAAGATATCGATATTTGTATGTTATGACGTGAGACTTGAGAATATAAACATCAGAAACACATTTTACTTCCCGATACAAAAATTCTTAAAAATATTGCCTAAAACTTCGTCGGGCGTGAAGGTTTGTCCGGTGATTTCGCCGATGTGGCGGAGGATGTCGCGGATGTCTTGGGCGAGCAGGTCGCCGGAAATGCCGGTTTGCAAACCGTCCGAAACACGTGTGCATGCTTCACGAGAACGCATGAGTGCTTCGTAATGGCGTGTGTTGCTGATAATTACAGCATCGGAAGCTGTTGCCGGAATGTCGATTGCATTCAAGAGTGCGTTGTGAAGCCGCTCAATATTTTGTTTGAGTTTTGCCGAAATATACAGAATATCGCGCCCGTCGGGTGTGGTTGCGAGCAGGTTTACGCGCCCGAAAAGGTCGGATTTGTTTACAATCGGAATGATTTTTTTGTGCGGATATTCGGCAGCAAGTTCAACAATTTTTGAGTGAAAATCAGCACTTTGCGCATCCAAAATATGTAAAACGACTTCGGCATGTTCAATTTTTTGTCGTGTGCGTTCGATACCCAGATTTTCGACATGGTCTGTGGTTTGGCGGATTCCGGCGGTGTCAATAAATCGAAATTCGATGCCGTGAATCGTAATCACGTCCTCGAGTGCATCGCGCGTTGTGCCGGGAATATCGGAAACGAGTGCGCGCTCTTCGTTCAGCAAGGTGTTGAGCAGCGTGGATTTGCCCACGTTCGGCTCTCCCACAATAGCAACGGGAATGCCGTTTTTGATGGCGTTTCCGAGTGCGAACGAATTGGTCAGGCGAACAAGATGCGTGTCTATTTCCGAAATTAAGTTGCGCAACGCGGCGCGGTCGGCAAATTCCACATCTTCTTCGCTAAAATCTAACTCTAGTTCAATCAGCGAGATAAACGTAAGCAATCTTGCGCGCAATTCGGACAGTTCGGAACTGAATCCGCCGCGCATTTGTTGCAAAGCTACACGATGCGCCTGCGCCGAGCCGGAAGAAATCACATCGGCAACAGCTTCAGCCTGAGTTAAATCCATTTTTCCGTTCAGAAAAGCGCGCATTGTAAATTCGCCCGACGCGGCACTTCGCGCGCCGTTTGCGAGGAGTAAGTGCAAAATTTTTTGCACAATAAACTGCGATGCGTGGCATGAAATTTCAACAGAATTTTCGCCCGTGTACGAGTTCGGCGAACGAAATACGGTTATCAAAACTTCGTCTATAAGCACTTCATTTTCAGAGATATACCCAAATAAAACAGACTGTGTTTTTTGAGAAGAAAGTGTTTTATTCTTTCGCTTTGCCGTAAAAATTTTATCGGCAATTTCAATGGCATACTCGCCCGAAATTCGGATTACGGAAATTGCGCCGCCTCTGCCGGTGGCAAGTGCGCAAATGGTTTCGTGTGTGTTCATACGTGCAAAGATACACAACAGTTATCGGTTTTCAGTTATAAGTTGTCAAATTTCGCAATTCGTTTTGAGAAAATTAGCCTTCCGATTTCTGTTTCATCAGCATTTCGCTAAAATTTCGCGCAGCGTTCGTAAAATCGGACGGAATGAGTACAATTGTTGCTGTATTGTTGTCGATACCGATTTCGGAGAGCATTTGCATACGTCTGAGTTCTAAGGCTATTGGGCTGCCTTCCATCTCTTTTGCGCCTTGCGTAAGTTTTATGGATGCTTCCAATTCGGCTTCGGCTTTTACGATACGGGCACGTTTTTCGCGTATCGCTTCTGCCTCGCGTGCCATGGCGCGCTGCATTCCTTCCGGAATTTCAACGTCTTTCATTTCAACCATTTCAATTTTTATGCCCCACGGTTCGGTTTTCATGTCCACCATTTTTTGGAGCGTGTCGTTAATTGCTTCGCGCGAACGGAGTACTTCGTCTAACGAATGTTGCCCGATAATATTGCGCAATGCCGTGATAGAGAATTGATACACAGCTTTATAGTAATCGGCAACTTGAATTATGGCATTTTCCGGGTTCACGATTCGGAACCACAACACTGCATTTACTTTTACCGTAACGCTGTCTTTGGTTATGGTTTCTTGCTGTTCCAAATCCGCGGTTTTTGTGCGAATATCTACACGTTGTTGCTTGTCTATCAGAGGAATAAGAAAATATAAGTCGGGACCTTTTATTTTTTGAAATCGCCCTAAGCGAAACACTACGGCACGTTGATATTCTTGCGCAATTTTCACACTTGCAAAAAGCAAAAGAATTCCAATAACAATTAACGGTATCTAAAGCATGACTCTAAAATTTTATTCTAAATTAATTGAAAATGAGCTTAGAAAATCTTTTTTTTGACAAATTGCACAAAATCGGATGCAATAGAAACGCTTTGGAATTTAATCTGACACAAAGACTAAAATATTGTCCTGAAAGATTCAGACTTGAATGTTTTAAGAAATTCTGATGAAATACAGTAGAAATTCGATTGAAACTAAAAAAAACAATGAATGACTACTTTTTTGACTATTGAATGACAAAACATTTGATTGAAAAATTGGCTATAACCTACATAATATCAAATATTTACATGTTTTATCATAAACACTGTATCATATTTCCTATATCAAATTTCATATTTCATAAACTCATCCTCTGCGACGTTCGAGCAAAACCATCATCATCAATCCGAGTAAAATACGGTCGGCATCATCGTTGTTGAAATCTGCGATTTTTTCTATTTGAAATTCTTGTCCAAAAAGCGACGGCATTTTCTTTAAACGCCCAAAATTTTGCCCGTTTGCATCCGAAACAAGGTATTTTGGGTTGAAAATGTAGCCCGAAAATATACCCAGAATCGGAATTTCGCCAAACAACGCATCAAAAACTTTGACCCAAGCATTTTCTTCTTTAATTTGATATTGAACAGCATTATTAGAGTCAATAATCTGATATTCAGCTTTCCAGATAGAACGCCAACCTTTGCGCACAACTTTACCGAACGGTTTTTCGTCGCGGTCGAAAAATGTGTAGGCGGCAGAAAAATCGAGCCAACGGTCAGCGCGAATTTTGAAATTGGTTTGCGTTTTGGTTTCGTCGGAAAATACGGAAATATCTTCTTTGAATTTGAACATTTTTTGTTTCACAAACGCAATCGTTTTGCCTGTCGCATCTTTCGCCGTAAAATCGTTCGCAAATGATGTGATTTTGAATCGAAAATTTATCGGAAATTGTAAATTTTGCATGATATTTTGATGTGTTAATGTGCTGATTTGTTGATGTGTTGATTTGCTGATGTGCTGTTTTGATTGATTTCGATGCAAAAAAGCGAAGCCGAACGACCTCGCTTTTTTAACTATACTATCAACGGTATGAAATTTTACGTCTTTACCTTTTTTTTATATTTGTAATAAATTGATAAACAATATTTTAAACCGCAAAGACACAAAGTCGCAAAGTTCAAATTCAAAGCATTTTCTGTATATCAACTAACAACTATCAACTTTAAACTGTTATTCGACCATCCAAGTGGAGCCGCTGTTGAGCAAATCGGTCATGTTTTTGATTTTCGATTTTGCTTTTGCCGTCGCAATTTGCTCTTCCACAAGGGTTTCGTAAGTCGGAGCTTCCACGGAACGAATCACGCCGAACGCCATTGGTTCTTTGGCGTTTTCAAAACCTAAGTTGATGAGTGCCAAATGCACAAAAGGTTTTGAAGCGTGTGCATCGTGCACCAAAATATGGTCTAACGTGTAGCCGCCTTCGCCGATGGTTACCACTTTCAGCTCCATGTTTTCCCAAACGATGCCTTTATTTTTATCTTTTCCGAACAGCATTTTTTCGCCGTGTTTGAGCCAAAGTTGGTAATCGTCGCGGGTTTCGCGGTCTGTAATTCGGTTAAACACGCCGTGATTGAAAATCACGCAATTTTGCAAAATTTCAACCACCGAAGTGCCTTTATGTTTTTCGGCTTCCATGAGCACATCTACGGTTTCGTTCACATTTACGTCAATCGAACGTGCGAAAAATTTGCCGTTTGCACCCAAAACGAGTTCGCCGGGGTTGAACGGTTGCTCCACCGTGCCCATGGGCGAGGTTTTGGTTATTTGCCCGAACACCGATGTCGGCGAATATTGTCCTTTGGTCAAACCGTAAATTTGGTTGTTGAACAGCAGGATATTAACGTCAATATTGCGGCGAATTTCGTGGATAAAGTGGTTTCCGCCGATTGCGAGCGCGTCGCCGTCGCCTGTGATTTGCCAAACGCTGAGTTTCGGATTTGCGGTTTTCACGCCCGATGCCAGCACGCCGGCGCGTCCGTGAATGCCGTGAAATCCGTATGTGTTCATGTAATACGGGAAGCGCGACGAGCAGCCGATTCCGGACACCACCGCAAAATCTTCTTTTGCGATATTCATCTGAGCCATAGCTTTTTGCACGGCTGAAATAATTGCTATATCGCCACATCCGGGACACCAGCGAATTTCTTGGTCGCTTTTAAAATCTTTGAACGTATATGTTTGTTTTGTTGCTACGTTTTCCATTTTTCTTGAATTTTTTGATTTTAAATATTCTAAAAAA
>DYSM01000240.1 GCA_020718265.1 Draconibacterium orientale
ACTTTATCCAAGATGTCAAAGAACGTTTTTTTTGCAAAGGTAGAGTTTTTATGCTTTTGAAATTTCTCCGATTTCGTTAATTTTAACTTTTATAGGTTTAATAGCATCCCATGCAGAAAAGCTATGAACACGAAATTCTTGCTCAGGATTATTTATTGTAGATGCAAGATGATGCCTGAATGTGTAATACATGGATGATATTTTTTGCACACGATACAAATGATTACTCAGCAAGGCATGGTTTGGCTCGTTCCAATTGATGTAATCTTCGGGTATGCCGAGCAGAAACATGTCGTTTTCTTGCAAAGATTCCACAAATACGGCACCGTCTGCCCGTACTTTATTTATTACAGGAAGTTTTGCATTTTTTCGTTCAACAGCTTCCCAAAATGTTACCATTTCTTCAAAAAGTTCGCCTTCTTGTGTGCGATACAATGCAACATGGTGGTTGTTTCTTGGGTTTACGTGTTGGTTTATTTGTTCGGTTTTGCCTGATTTTTCTTTTACGATAGTCATATTTTTTAGCTGTTCCGTGTTACTTAAATTTTCGCTTATGCGCACTTTCTTTATCGGCACAGGCTCGCCGTTTTTATTCGACAGCGTGTATAATTCTCTGATTTCTTGACGCAAACTTTTTAAGTCGTTTAGCAAATTTTGTTCGTCCTGTTCTGATAAACGCGGTCGTTTGAGTTCTTTCGAGAGTGAATCTATATTCTTGAGCAATTCTTTTTCTTTTGCTTTGGCATGGATAACGATTTCTTTTATTCGAGTATCCACAATTTTTTTAATTTGTGCATCCGTAAGTGAAGCCACATCTTTGCGTATATGAAATTTTGGTTTGGATTCGCCCGGCGCTTTGCGTTTGCCGTAAATATTTTCCTTATGCAACTGTCCGTTTACGGCGTAGCCTTCACTTTGTATTTTTCGTCCGTTTTTGCGGATGGTCTTTTTTATTTTGGTAATAACTTTACGGTTTTGTCGGTGAGAAATCAAAATATTTTCGGCAACACGTGCCACATCCTCACGAAAGTTATCCCACGGTTTCGGAAAATCCGGTTTTGTGGCTTTACCTCGTTGTTTTTCAGAGAGTTGGGCATTGTATTTGCTTAATTCGTTCAAATAATTCAACTTCGTAAATGCCACGGTTATGGCGTCTATAGCGTGGTGTCGGTGGTCGTCGCGGTTCTTTTTGGGGTCGTATTGAATTTCGCCGGTTTGCTCGTTTACCCAAACGGTTCCCTCGCCTACTTCGGCATCTTTTTGTTTGTCGGGTTTGGGGTGCTCGTTGCGGTATAATTCGGCTTCGTGTTCCGAAATATCAAATACAAACCAATATTTTCCTTCGGTTAAATCGGTTTGAACATCGTGTGTTTTATCGGCATCGGATACAAAAACCCCGCTTTCGTTTACTGTTCCGCTAACAACGATTTGATTTTCAGAGCTATCCGGTTGCGCGATTTCTCGTTTTGTAAATTCCGGATTTTCAAAATCTAACTTGAAAATGCCCCAAACACCGCCGTCGCCTTTGTCGCAGGCACATTCGTAGATGTATGATTTGAACACGGCAGCATTCACCTCGCCGAACAGTGCAATTTCGCCTGTTCCGGTTTTGGGTTTACCTTTGGTATCCGATTTATCAAAACGTTTACTCAGAACTTTGAATTTGACAAAATATTTACCGTCTTCCAAATCTGCGGAAATATTTTTGACAGTATTTGCATTTCCGAATTTTTTGCCTTTGACTTCTCCGTTTATAATTATCTCATTTTCTTGCCGTTGCGGTTCATCGTTGTACGCTTTTGACACAGAAACAGGCTTTTCTGAGAGTGTTACAATTTTCCAATATTTACCGGCATACGGTTTTCCGAAATATTCCGGATGTTCGGATTTGAAGGTTTTCCCGAAATATTTAGCTGTAAATTCGCCTTTATCGTTCAGCTCTCCTGAAAGACACATTTGATTTGATGCGGTTTTGGGTTTGTCGTAAAATTTAGGAATGACATTGATAACTTTGTTGTCTTTGTCCGAAATAATCCAATGTTCCTGCGGTTTGTCTGCGACTATTTTTACATTCGCAAAATCTAAAACGCCGTCGTTTACCGTGTTCAAAATTGAATTTATGCCCCACAAGCGGCGCAGTTCGGCTGTGAGCGCACCGGGCAAAATACGAATGTTGTTTTTCGGACAAATTTCCGACAAAATTTCACGTGCTTTTTTGCTGATGTAGCGCGTATCGTTTAATTGGCGTGAGAGAAAATCATCTGTCAGCTCAATTTTCTTGGTATTCGTGAAACGTTTTGCTTTTGCGTAAGGCAAAAGTTTAAATGCACGGCGCGAAATATCGTCCCACGATTTGGCGTTCCACAAGTTCGGGTCGCTATTGATTTGATAAAATTCCCAAGGTGTTTGGTTCCCTTTTTCGGCGTTAAATTTTGCATCGCAAAGTGTTTTGTTCGCAAAACTATCGTCAAGCGAGGTGCTGTGCGGAAAAATGTGTTCAATTTGAAACTTGTTTTCCGTGCCGAGTGCATCGTTTATGTTGATAGTTTTTCCGGTGTAAGGGCATTTGGCAGTTCCGTTTTTTTCTTCGAGTTCCGCCCACATCAAGTAGCGTTGCACGTTATAACGTGAATGTGCCAAGCCGTATTCGGTAAGTTTCTCACGTGCCTTATTATTAAGTTTTTCGTTAGCTCCGATTTTTCTCGAAATTTCTTCGCGTTTTTGTTTTCCGACTTTTAAATCCCTGCCGAATTCGAGATTGATATAATCGAATTTACCGTATTTTTCAATCAACGTGTTTACAAGTCGGCGGAGTTCATGCAAGCCTTGTTGTACTATCGGATTGCGCAAATTTTCAATTTCTCCGAGTTTGTCTTTTATCGGTTTTTGCTCGGTTTCTTGACTGTGGTGATAGAGTTTTTTGAAATTTTTGTCATGTTCTTCAAATCCACATTCGGCAGTCAGATAAGCCTTTATCTTTTTAATCGTTTCAAATTCTGCGTTGTTTTTTGAGTTTGAAATTTCAATAATCCGGTTTTCGATTTCATCATGCCGATGTTTGAAATTATCCCAACGGTCATAAGATTCACCTTTTGCATCGGTAGTTTTAAACGCATTTCGCACGCCGCCGAGCAACACGGCATAGCTGTATTTGTAGCCTTTTTTCAGGAACTGCGTAATGTTCCGAATGGCTTTGAGCGAAACCGATGCGTAACCGTCTTTTTGTTTAATTTTTGAAATTTTGTCAATAAGTTCTTTTTCTGTTTGATTTTTTTCGGGCATTAAGCCGAATTTGTCTTTTAATTTTTTGTATAATTTTTCGCTGTCATCAAAAAAGTAAAAACTATGCCAGATTTCCTCTTTGTGTTTTTCCCAAATTTCAGGCTTAAAAAGTTTTGAAAGTTTTGAAATCGTCGGACTTCCGGGTATTTTTGTTGAATCTTCATAATTGAACGGTTCAAAATGAAGTTCAAGTTTTTTGCGGATTTCAGTAAAATCAAAAGATTCTTTTGATGCAAACAAATCCAAAAGTATTTTACGCTGAAATTCATCGAGTTGTGCCGTAGATTTCAGATTTTTAGTGCGTCCGTATTCAATATTATTGATGAATTGCAATGCTCTGAACTCTTCATATTCCGGGTGCGAAAGCGGGCATGGTGTCGGTCCGGTTTCAATGATTTTACCGAGTTTCTTATCAAAAACTTTCCTGCCTTCGAGCGAACATTTACCGAGTAAGCCTTTTTGCGACCGCAACGGACGTTGATAAAACAGAACGCTGTTTCCGCTTTTGAATTTTAGAGTATTGTCTTCGTCGTATTCTATTTCCCCGCCGAGATAAACTTTCAGAGGCATAGTTTCGGTAACGGTGATTTGCTTTTCGCGGATTTCGACATTTTCTTGACCTAAGGTTCTGATTTTATGTTCGATATACGCTTTATTCCGCTTGTTTGTAATACCGCCTTCTATGAAAATCGTCCTTTTGACAGGAACTGTTACGGAATTTAATCCGAGTTGTTCAGCTTGACGCTGCCAAATTTGTTCAAACTCCTGCACATACATCTCGCGTAAGGTATAACGAGCACGAGCGCGAAGTTCGTTTCCGTCTGAATCTGCAATTTTTTTGAAAGGCTCGTTTTCTTTCGGGACAATTTCATACAAATACGCGCCAAGCGTCTTGTCTTTGATTTGTTCTTTGGTTTTGTCTATCCCTGTTACGCCGTCTTTGCCGGTATAAATTTTACCGTCGTCATTACTTTTACGGTTACTTAAAAAACCGCGATGTTGTATGAAATGGTAATAAATTCTGCCGAGTTCGTGCAAAGTCAAATCAGAATCAAGGGCTTTTTTTCGCAAATCGTAAGGGTTCATTTTCAGCCACATACGAAATTCGGGAGTATCCGGGAATGTTTTTCCGAAATTACCGATTTTTTTGTCGTATCGTTTCCATTTGTATAACATTTCAAGTGTCAGCGGACACATTTCAAAGTCAATCAGAGTTTTAAGTAAAGCAATACGCCTTAACCTGTCTCTGTAAAAACCACGTCTCTTTTGACGATTATCACGCCTCGTGGCGTTTTTCGATACTTCTTTTTCGCCTTTTCCGATTGTGTCTTTCAATACGCCCTCCGGATAAATCCGAACTCCTGTGTTTAAGATTTTTTCTTGGTCTTCATCTACGACTGCCCAACCTATGGAGTTGGTGCCGAGGTCTAAGCCGAGTATTTTAGCCATAATTACTTAAAATT
>DYSM01000015.1 GCA_020718265.1 Draconibacterium orientale
GATAATTCGCTCGGCTTTGTGCACCAAGTTCCGGACGGCTCAACCGTTGATTTATTCAAAGGCATGGCCACGCTAAAGGGAGACGGTAAATCATCGGCTACGGTTTCGATGAGCAACCAAGGTTTAGAAGCCGGCGGACAAGTAGATTGGCTTACGGCAACGATTCTGGCAAAAAATTTTATGTTTCAACCCAAAAAAGTTACCGCAACCGCCGACAGTTACACGATTAAAGAAAATCTCGGTTCGGGCGCAAAATATCCGCAAGTTTCAGGCGAAAAAATTGACATCAAATGGGATACAGATGCTAAGAAAATGGTCGGCACAACCCTTGATAAACCCTTGGATATGTTCGATAAACGCAGCACATTTAAAGGTGAAACAACATATTCGCCCAACGATTTTACAGGTAAAGGCGAATTTACAACCGACGAAGGTTATTTTAAATCGGATAATTTCAGTTTTGAAGCCAGAACACTCACTTCTGCAAACACAAATTTTACGTTTTTAGAAGGGAAAACAGATTTAACTTCGGATAAACCGCAAGAAGTTGCCTTGCGTGCAACCGAAATGTTCACTTATACCGATATGGACAAAGGCAAAACCGTGTTACAAAGCGCAACCGACAAAGCCTTAGTTACGCTTCCGAAAACGGAATACGAATTTTCGCCTTCGCACATGATTTGGAAACACAAGAAACATGCTGCCGAAATTGATTACCATTTAAGCTACCATACAAACAGACGTTTGGCTGGCTCCGACCCAATGCTTTTAGACAGCGTTCATTTTGTTTCAAAAAAATTATTGAAACTTGGCGTGTTCAACGAGCAAGACGACAGAACAGAATACACCTCAATAAAAGCCGGACAACAACGCCTGAATTTCAAAGCTCGACGCGCAAAATTCGACGGAATCACGCATACACTTACTACAGAAAAAGTAAAAACCATTGCCGTTGCCGACATCATTGTTAATGTGCGCGAAGGCGATGACGTAATCCTGCAAAAAGGCGCGAAAATGAATACGCTTATCGGAACAACTGTTACGGCACTAAAACATACAATTCACAAAGTGGATATCAACATTTTGGGCAAAAATGAATATGTGGCTTCAGCCGGTATTTATCATTATTTCTATCCGGAACGTGAAGATTATCAAGAAATTAACTTCAACAAAATTAAATACGATGCCGAGAAAAAAGCCTCCGTTGCCGAAGCTGACATTGTTGCCCAAGACAGCTTGATGCTCAACGATTATTTCCAATATTTGGGCAAAGTCCACTTCAACGCCACCAAAGATTTGCTGACCATGGAAGGCTTTGCACGCATTCAACCCTTCTGCGACCAACGCCGCATGTGGTTCAATTTTACAACCGAAATTCGCCCCGACAGCGTGGTTTTGCCGTTGGAAGACAATCCGCACGCGCCTGTTGAAGTCAATTCTGCCCGAACATTTGCAAACATTATGTATGCCAAAGATTCAATCTACATTTTTCCGGCATTTTTAGCTAATGACCCGTATTCTAACTCAGGCTCAATGTATTCCGTGGGCAAAAAAGGCAATTTCGTTCGATATAACAAAGACCGAAATACCTATCAAATTTCAACGCCCGAACGCCTAAAAGGTATAAACGAATTGGACGATGCCATGGATTTCAATACAAAAAATTGCGAAATCAATGCGTTTGGAAAATTTAATTTTGAAGCGTTGAACTACCTCGAAATGGATTCATACACGCGTTATCGACACGAATTGCAAAGCAACAACATCAGCATCCGTACATTCACTACTACCGACTTCTTTTTCAATAATCAGATGTTGAAAACAATTGCTGATACACTCGCAAACATGCCCAATGCCGGTCTGCCTCCAACCGAAGAAATGATGCTTTACGGCTTGAACAGGGAAATCGGAGTTGCAGGAACAGCACAATTCATGGCTGAGCAATCGCTCGGAATGGGCAGAAAATTTCCCGACAGTTTGAATCACACCATTGTATTCTCACAACTTGTGTTAGACTGGGATCAAAATTCGGAATCCTTCAAATCCAAAGGCGAACTCGGAATACTATCCATGGGTGATAAATACATCAACCGCACCGTAAAAGGATACGTGCGTATCAAAAAAGGAAACACCGCCACGGGCGACTACGTTGATATCTATCTCGAGCCGAAACCCGATGTTTGGTTCTATTTCAAATTTACACCCACACGTATGACCACCGGCTCATCCTCAAAAGAATATTATCAAATTTACAAATCGCTGAAAGGCAAAGATTTAAAAGACCCGACCGGCAGAACTTACGGCTACACCGACGGCGATACCGAACGCAATATGTTTATTTACGAATTTACAGGAGAATACCCAAAATAATGTGTTTTAAAAAATATGTTGTCAAAAAATCAGAAAAAGAAACTATATTTGTGAAAATTATTCAGTAAAAAATTAAAGATATGGAAAGAAAAATTAAATCCATTGCCATAATAGTCGGCATCGTAATTGTCGTCATTATTGCTTTTTCAAGCATGCTCTTTGTTACGTTGCAACCGGGAGAGAAAGCCATTATTTTCCGTAAATTCGGCAGCGGTTTGGACAAAGACAATGTTATGAGTGCAGGCTTTCACATTGTAGCTCCTTGGAACGAAATCTATGTGTACGATGTTAAGGAACAGAAAGTTGACGAAAGTATGGACGTGCTCGACAAAAGCGGTTTATCCATCCACGTGGATGTTTCGGTTCGTTTTTATCCCTTGCACGGAAAAATAGGACAATTGCACGAATCATTTGGTCTAGACTACGTTCAAAAGCTTGTAGTTCCCGAGGTGCGTTCAACCGTTCGCAGCGTTATGGGACGCTACACGGCAGAAGAAATCTATTCTACAAAGCGTAAAGAAGTGGAAACCAATATCATAGCCGAAACAGAAGTTGTATTAGCACAACCTGCAAACAATATCCACATGACAGCGTTGCTCATTCGCTCAATTATTTTACCGGCGCAAATAAAAGGTGCAATCGAAAGCAAATTGCAACAAGAGCAAGAAGCATTAGCATATCAATACAAACTCGACAAAGAAAAAAGCGAAGCCGAACGTAAACGCATCGCAGCAGAAGGAGAATCGAAAGCTAACCAAATCATTAACAGCTCCTTAACTCCTGCGCTTTTGAAAATGCGCGGCATCGAAGCAACGTTGAAATTAGCCGAATCGCAAAATTCAAAAGTCATCGTAGTCGGCGGAAACGGCGACGGATTACCACTCATTTTAGGCGGAAATCAATAAAAAAAGTATTTTTCACTTTGCCAAAGTTGCTGATTTATCAAGGTTAGATATTGAATACTAATCAGTTGGGAAAATATTACTTTGGCAAAGTTTTACTGAAAATGCTTAGAAATTTAACATTGCGACTTTGTGTTTTTGTGCTTTAAATTATTGTTTCTCAATTTATTACAAATACAATGAAAATGGTAAAGACCTAAAAATTCATACCGTTTTCAGTAAACATAAAAAAAACGACTGAAATCGGACAAACCGGCTTCAGTTTTTTTAATTTTTGAAATACCTTATGGCACATCAAACAGAAATTCAATTGCCGAAATTCAACAGAGGCATCCATCTTATCACACATCTGATTGAAAGTGAACTAAAAAAAATGCAAATCGGCGAAAACGGCATTTTACATCTATTCGTCAAACACACCTCTGCAGGCATTACGCTGAACGAAAACGCCGACCCGTCCGTGCGCACCGATTTAAACACGTTTCTGAATACTATTGCGCCTGAAAATCAACACATTTACACGCATACAGACGAAGGCGCAGACGACATGCCGGCACACATCAAAACCGCGCTGATTGGCAACTCCGTAACACTTCCCATAACCTGCGGCAAACTGAATTTAGGCACATGGCAAGGCATCTATTTCTGCGAATTTCGCAATCACGCACAAGCTCGCAGATTAATTTTAACACTTCTAACTTAAAAACTGCACGATTAAAACCACGAAATACGCCGTCTGTAAATATTTTTAAACACTTTGTGTAAAAAAATTTGTGAATCCGAACAAGAATCCTTACTTTAGCAGTATTAAAATCAGAACAATTATTGAGTTATTTTAGAGTCAAAGTATCCCAAATTATTAATATAACACGTGTAAGCCATGAAAAAAATTAAGAACGATATTATTCTCATTCCCACAGACTTCTCCGAAGTATGCCGGAATGCTATCGAACACGGATTGACACTCGCCGCAGTGCTGAAATACCGCGTTTTCCTACTGCATGTCATCAACGAGAATACCACAAAGTATCTCGATGAAGAGAATCTGACAAGAGAATCAATCATCGAACGCTTGGACAAAATGTCCCAAGATTATGCAAAAGAGTACGGCGTACAAGTAGAGTACCTCGTGAAAAGTGGAAACCTCTTCGAGAAAATTGAAGATGTGAACGACAAACTCGGTGCAAAACTTATCATACTCGGCACACACGGCAAAGTCGGATTCCAACGAATCACAGGCAGCTATGTGCTTAAAGTTGTTACAGTTACGAACACGCCAACCATTGTTGTTCAAAAACGTTCGTTCAAAGAAGGTTACAAAAACATCGTTTTCCCGATTACGGCGCAAACCGAAGACCGTCAAAAAGTCGTAGTTGCCATCAACATCGCAAAAACGTTCAACGCAACCGTGCACTTGATTCCGAAATTTGAATCGGAAAAATTCTACAAAACTCGTATTATGAACGTAACCAAACAAATCAAAACAATTTTTGACGAGTACGGCGTAAAATACGTGGACAAAGTAACCGAACCAGGCGCAGGAAACTTCGCAAAACAAGTTCTCGACTATGCCGTTGACCACGAAGCCGAATTGGCTATGATTCTCGTTGACCAAGAAAAAGGTTTGTTCTTCTCATCCTTCGACGAACAAATTATTTACAACTCCATGCAAATTCCGGTAGTTTGCATCAACCCGATTGACCAAAAAATTGGAATTGTAGGCTACTAAATATCAAAAAATTACAAAAAATTAAGCACCCTTCGGGGTGTTTTTTTTATGTTGAAAAAAGATTTAAAACTATTTTTCATAAAATCACAAAAAGTTTGTATCTTCGCACTCCGTTCTAATAGGTAGCGGGGCAAGCTCAAAACACTTGTCTTTTTTGAAAATCAAGATATGGAAAATTTAACCGAAGGTCAGATTACACAACCACAAGAGTACTCCGCAAGCAACATACAAGTCCTCGAAGGCTTAGAAGCTGTGCGCAAACGTCCCTCAATGTACATCGGCGACGTAGGCGAACGAGGCTTGCATCACCTTGTATATGAAGTAGTTGATAACTCAATTGACGAATCGCTTGCCGGATACTGCAAAAATATTTGGGTCGAAATTCACGAAAATAACTCCATCTCCGTAACAGATGACGGACGCGGAATTCCCGTAGATTTTCACGAAAAAGAAGGAAAATCAGCACTCGAAGTCGTCCTTACAGTCTTACATGCCGGCGGAAAATTCGACAAAGACAGCTATAAAGTCTCCGGCGGTTTGCACGGCGTTGGGGTTTCCTGTGTAAATGCACTTTCGACTCAACTCATTGCTGAAATTTCCAGAAACGGCAAAGTTTACCAACAAGAATTCTGCATCGGAGCACCGGTTTCCGAGCTAAAAGTTATCGGAGAAACACAAAAAAACGGAACAAAAATTACGTTTCTGCCCGATGCAAGTATCTTTAATACAACCGAATACAGATACGATATTCTTGCAACTCGAATGCGCGAACTTTCATTTCTGAATCGCGGAATCAACATCGAACTAACAGATTATCGGCAAATTGTTGAAGAAACAGGAAAACCGAAAACCGAAATGTTCCATTCCGACGAAGGTTTGAAAGAATTCGTTGAATATCTCGACCAAACGCGCCAAAAACTCATCCAAAAAACCATTCACATCACCACCGAAAAGAACGACGTTCCCGTCGAAATTGCCTTGCAATACAACGACTCTTTCAACGAAAACGTCCATTCTTATGTGAACAATATCAACACGCACGAAGGCGGCACACACCTTACGGGCTTCCGTCGCGGACTCACGCGCACGCTGAAAACTTATGCCGAGAACTCCGGAATGTTGAATAAACTCAAATTCACAATCAGCGGAGACGACTTCCGCGAAGGACTCACAGCCGTAATTTCCGTAAAAGTTCAGGAGCCGCAGTTTGAAGGTCAAACCAAAACTAAACTCGGAAATTCCGACATCAGCCTCGTGGTGGACAAAGCTGTAAGTGAGATGATTGGCAATTATTTAGAAGAAAATCCGAACGACGCCCGAATCATCGTCAGCAAAGTTATACTCGCTGCACAAGCACGGCACGCGGCACGCCACGCACGCGAACTCGTTCAGCGAAAGAGTGTTATGTCCGGCGCAGGACTTCCGGGCAAACTCGCAGACTGTTCAGAACGCAATCCTGCACTTTGCGAAATATATCTCGTAGAAGGGGACTCCGCAGGCGGAACGGCAAAACAGGGTAGAGACCGTAAATTTCAGGCAATCATGCCATTGCGCGGTAAAATACTCAATGTCGAAAAAGCCATGCAACACAAAGTACTTGAAAATGAGGAAATTCGCAATATTTACACTGCACTCGGCGTAAGCATCGGCACGGAAGAAGATTCCAAAGCCCTGAATATGGACAAAATCCGCTACCATAAAATCATTATCATGACCGATGCCGACGTGGACGGAAGCCACATTAGCACGCTCATTATGACGTTCTTTTTCAGATACATGAAAGAAATGATAGAAGCCGGATACCTCTACCTCGCAACGCCGCCGCTCTATTTGGTAAAACGCGGAAAAAATCAAAAATACTGCTGGACAGAAAAAGACCGACTTGCTGCCGTCGAAGAACTCAGCGGACCCGGAATGCACATCCAACGCTATAAAGGTCTCGGTGAAATGAACGCCGAACAACTTTGGGACACAACCATGAACCCGGAAAGCCGTACACTTCAACAAGTTACAATTGACAACGGTGCCGAAGCCGACCGCATTTTCTCAATGCTCATGGGCGATGACGTTCCGCCGCGCCGACAATTTATTGAAGATAACGCAACGTATGCAAAAATTGATGTCTAAATTCTAAACGTAAATCTTTCAACTTTAAAATGTTGAAAACTTTAAAAACTAAATAGTCGAGTGGGATAGAGCCTACTTCAAAAAAAGAAACCGCCCCGATTTTCATCGAGGCGGTTTTATTTAGAGATGGTCAAGAACCAAATTCAGAGCATATCGGATTGCCAAATACAGTATCTTTAACAAAATCTTAATCAACAGGTTATGTTTGCACGCAACAAATTGAACTCGGATTTTTAATCGAAAATTGCATTTAAACTTGCGCTTAGGACACACGGTTTTGGGCGAAAATCATCTTGTCGGCATTCTGAAAAACAGACTGTTGCGGCAAGGGCAATCCTTGGTTTCGGAACGAGGTATAAATCTCGTCGAAAATATCACGAATCGTCAAAAACTCTCGGTTATTCGACACACCATTTTCAAAAACATCCAAAAACGCACCCGTAAACAAGGTAGGCAAATTCGTGTTCTCAACCGGATAAATGGCTGATTCATGTTTTGAAACGGCGGTCATAATATATGTACCGGCGTTTTCATCTTCTTCGTTATATGAAGCCGAGCTTGCAAGTCCGTGGATAGCACCACTATAACAAGCATCAAGAATCATAATTTTTCGTGAGGCACGTGAATTTTCAACAATTTCACGGAAACGTTTCACGGAAATACCGTCAGTTTCCAAGTAATCGTGGGTTGTATTCACAGCCGTGAGATACAATCCGAAGTCTTGCGTACTTACGATACCGTGACCGGCATAATACACAATCAAAGTATCGTTAGGATTCGTTTCACGTGAAACTTGAATCAAGGTACGCTCAATATCGGTATTTGTTTCATTCAACGAAACCGTTATATTTTGCTCAGTAATATTAAGAACGTTGTTATCCGTGAACACCTTTTTTAACAAGGCAATGTTCCGTTTAACATTAGGAATTGCATTAATTTGGGCATCTTCTTTATATTTAGATACACCAATCAACAACACCTTTACACTATTTTGAAAAACATTTTCTGTTTCCATAACTGTAACTATTCAGCCACTCTTGATTTTTTAAACAATTGATTATCAATCAGTTGTTTATAGCGGCTGAATAGTTACCCATAACTTAATCAGACATCACGAATTCTTTTGGTTAAACTAATTTTCGGAATTCGTAACCGCTTAATTTTCAGCAAAGTAACGGTGTCTTTTTGTAATGTGCAAATTTTTGTTTACTATATGTTATTTTTGTGTTACTTTTTGATTTTCAGCATTTTACCTAAAATCAGTTTTTTAATGATATTTTTACAATTAAAAAAAAATACGCAAAGCCTTGTCTATCAAGGCTTTGCGTATTTTTATAATTAGTATTTAATTGAATATCAAACACTTACATTTTTATGCAAAATAAAAAGTAAAAACATGTTGCAGAACATACAAATTTGAAAGCATATTTTTTTATAAACTTTGAAAATACATCCAATTCCGTGCAATCAAAACGCTGATTTTGGCTCAAATAACATATTTTTTACACAAAAAAAAAGCACATTTTGAGCCTTTTTTGCCCTAAATGTGCCTATTTTTTAGTTGTAAATAGCCTATTCTATCAGTACAGCCGCACCGGTTTCAAGGTCATTTTCGACTTTTTTATACTTCGCTTCCACGATTTTTCCGTCCATGTAACGCACTTTTACGTTGTCATTTCTGCCGATTTTTTTCTCGGTACGGATAGGTTGAATCTTTTGTGGTTCCGTCGGAGTTTCCTGATTTTGTTGCTGTTGCGGATTTCCGCCACCGCCGCGTGTGTATTCGTCTTTCTGAGTTTTGTATTTATTTACGTCCAATTTTTTTACTTGTGCTTGCTTAATTTCCGTTTTTTCTTGCACAAAAATAGTCGATTTTAAAAGTGTCGTTGCAATACTTTTGTTGTTTTTGTCCAACATGGAACGGAACAATTCATAAGATTCGAACTTATAAATCAACAGCGGATCTTTTTGTTCGTAAGCTGCATTTTGAACGGATTGTTTCAAATCATCCATTTCGCGCAAATGTTCTTTCCACGAACGGTCGATAATGCTGAGAATCAATTGTTTTTCAAACTCAACGGCAACTTCTCGCGCTTGGGAATTGTACGCTTTTTCCAGATTCACGATGATTTTGTATATCAAACGACCGTCTGTAATCGGAACTTCAATATCGCGATATTGCGCGCCCATTTTTTCAAAAACGTCTTTGATAACAGGCATTGCACGCTCCACAATTTGCTGACGACGACGACGATAGTTGTTCAAAACTTCTGCATTCAGAGCATCAACCGCTTTTTCGGAATTTAATTTCAAAAATTCGGCTTCCGTCATTTTTGTGTCGATAGCAAGTACGCGCAACAATTCTTCGCGGTAGGTTTCAAAATCGCCTTCGAAATTAGTATTTACCAATGCTTCGCAGGTATCGTAAAGCATATTTGCCAAATCTACACTAATTCTTTCGCCGTGTAAAGCGTGTCGGCGAAGTTTGTAAACCACCTCGCGTTGCGCGTTCATCACATCATCGTATTCCAAAAGTCGTTTTCGGATGCCAAAGTTGTTTTCCTCAACTTTCTTTTGCGCGCGCTCAATTGATTTGGAAATCATGGGATGTTGAATGTCCTCGCCCGGCTTGAATCCCATGCGATCCATAATTTTTGAAATTCGGTCGGAACCGAACATGCGCATGAGGTCATCTTCCAATGACACAAAGAATTGCGAGCTTCCCGGATCGCCTTGTCGTCCGGAACGACCTCGCAACTGTCTGTCCACACGGCGCGAATCGTGGCGTTCGGTGCCGATAATTGCCAAACCGCCGGCAGCTTTCACATCGGGATGCAATTTTATGTCCGTTCCGCGACCTGCCATATTGGTTGCGATGGTTACAACGCCCGGCATACCTGCTTTGGCGACAATATCTGCTTCTTTTTGGTGCAATTTTGCGTTCAAAACATTGTGTTCAATTTTGCGCAATTTCAACATTCTGCTCAAAAGTTCGGAAACTTCCACCGAAGTCGTTCCCACTAAAACTGAGCGTCCTTCTTTAACTAAATCATTGACTGCCACAATGACAGCATCGTATTTTTCTTTTTTTGTTCGATAAACGACGTCGTCTTTGTCTTTTCGAGTAATTGCACGGTTTGTCGGAATTACAACGACATCCAACTTGTAAATATCCCAAAACTCTTTGGCTTCTGTTTCCGCGGTACCTGTCATACCTGCAAGTTTTGAATACATACGGAAATAGTTTTGAAGCGTAATGGTTGCCATCGTTTGACTGGCAGCTTCAACCTTTACATTTTCCTTAGCTTCAATGGCTTGGTGCAAACCGTCGGAGTATCGGCGTCCTTCCATGATACGTCCGGTTTGTTCATCGACAATTTTCACTTTATTTTCGATAACCACATATTCCACATCGCGCTCAAACATTGCGAAGGCTTTGAGTAACTGGTGGATAGCATGAATTCGGTCGGATTTTACGGCGTAATCGGCAATAACTTCATCGCGACGTTTGGCACGTGCATCTTCGTCGGCAATTTCTTGCTGTAGTCTGGCAACTTCTTCGCCAATATTTGGTAAAACGAAGAAATTTTTATCTTCGGCACCTCCGGAAATCAAATCGTGTCCTTTGTCTGTGAGTTCCACCGAGTTATGTTTTTCATCAATGACAAAAAACAATTCTTCGGTAATCTCAGGCATTCGTTTTGAATTTTCAGACAAATACGTGTTTTCTGTAGAGTGCAACAAGGATTTCATGCCTGTTTCACTCAAATACTTAATCAAAGCGCGCGTTTTTGGCAAACCTTTATTTGCACGGAGCAAGAAAATTGCACCTTGTTCGTTTTCCTTTTTATCGTTTGATTCGATTAAGCGTTTAGCATCGGTTAAAAGTTTGGAAACCAATTTCTTTTGTTCTTCATACAACTTTACAACATAAGGTTTGAAGTGCATGAAAAGTTCTTGGTCTCTATCGCCGCCTTCCACTTGTCCGGAAATGATGAGCGGCGTACGTGCATCGTCAATCAAAACGGAATCCACCTCATCCACAATCGCATAGTTATGACGACGTTGCACGAGTTCTTGCGGGTCGCGCACCATGTTGTCGCGCAGGTAATCGAAGCCGAATTCGTTGTTCGTTCCATAAGTAATGTCAGCGGCATAAGCTTTGCGACGTGCGTTGCTGTTTGGCTGATGTTTGTCAATGCAGTCCACACGCAAACCATGAAATTCAAACAAAGTTCCCATCCATTCGGCATCGCGTTTGGCGAGATAATCGTTTACAGTTACCAGGTGTACACCTCTGCCTGTCAATGCGTTAAGAAATACGGGCAAGGTTGCAACAAGCGTTTTTCCTTCGCCGGTTGCCATTTCGGAAATTTTGCCTTGGTGCAACACAATTCCGCCGATGAGCTGAACATCGTAATGAATCATGTCCCATTTTTTCATCGTTCCGCCTGCAATCCATTGGTTTGAATAGATTGCAGTTTCGCCTTCAATCCGAATATCATCGCGGCGAGCGGCAAGTTCGCGGTCGTAATCGGAAGTCGAAACTTTAAGTTCTTCGTTCTCGAAAAACCGACGTGCTGTATCTTTTACGATTGCAAACGCAACGGGCAGAATATCGTCCAATTTAGTTTTCAGCTTTTCATCAATCGTTTTTTCTAACTTATCTATCTGATTGTAAAGCTCTTCCTTTTCGAGAATATCAGTTTGCTCATCGGCTACTTTGGCTTTGAGCTTATCAATTTGTTTTTGCTCATCGGCAATATATTTTTGAATATCGGCTCTGAGTTCATCGGTTTTCTTACGCAAAGAATTGTTTGACAATGTTTTGAGCGTTTCAAACTCCGAATTAATTTTGGTTACAATGGGTAAAATGTATTTAATGTCTTTGTCGGACTTGTTTCCAAGAAATTTTCCTAAAATTTTTTCTAAAAATCCCATGTTAAATATTTAATTTGAATGATTTTTTACTGCAAGACGTGCAATATTTACGATAACTTCGGCGGCTTTTTCGAGCGAATGAACGGGTAAAAATTCGTAGCGACCGTGAAAATTGTGCCCTCCCGTGAAAATATTCGGCGTCGGCAAACCCATGTATGACAGGCGTGCGCCGTCGGTTCCGCCGCGTATCGGTTGTTTGAGGACTTTTACGCCGGCTTCAATCATGGCGCGTTCCGCCAAATCGACAATTACCATGACGGGCTCAATTTTTTCGCGCATATTATAATAGGTGTCAGCCATTTCGAGCGACAAAACGCCTTCGCCGTATCGGTCGTTCAGGATAAACACGATGTTTGCAAGCAGATGTTTTTTTTTCTCAAACTCGGATTTATCGTGGTCACGAATGATGTATTCCATGACAACGTGCTCAACGGTTCCATTGAAATCCGTGAGATGAAAAAAACCTTCGTAGCCTTCCGTAAATTCGGGGCGTTGCTGTGGCGGCAGGTGCGAATTGAGTTCCATTCCGATTTGCAAAGCGTTCAGCATCTTGTTTTTGGCTGTTCCGGGATGCACGTTTCTGCCTTTTATTGTGATTTTTGCACTTGCTGCATTGAAATTTTCGTATTCGAGTTCTCCAATTTTACCGCCATCGATGGTATAAGCAAAATCAGCGTTAAATTTTTCGATGTTGAAAAAATTTGTGCCTTTGCCGATTTCTTCATCGGGTGTAAACGCAATTTTCAGTTCGCCGTGTTTGATTTCCGGATGGTCGAGCAGATGTTGCATCGCCTCCATAATTGCAGTGATTCCGGCTTTATCGTCCGCTCCAAGCAAGGTGTTTCCGTCTGTTGTGATAATGCTTTGTCCCACATAATCAAGTAATTCCGGAAAATTTATAGGGCTGAGCACAATATTTTTGTTCGCATCGAGAATTAAGTTTCCTCCGTCGTAATTTTCGGTAATTTTTGGCTTCAGACTCGTAGCCGTCATATCAGGCGAGGTGTCCAAATGCGCAATAAAACCGATGCGCGGCGCGGGTTCAGACGTGTTTGCCGGCAGCGTTGCCATGACATAGCACTTTTCCGAAAGCGTAACATTTTTCAAACCCATGTATTCCAACTCGTTTTTCAGCAACTTTGCTAAGTCGAATTGCTTATTCGTACTCGGCGAAGTTGTCGATTTCGGGTCGGATTGAGTATCCACTTTCGCATACCGGAGAAATCTCTCTACTATTTTATTCATAATGAGGCAATTACTCTTTTTGTTTTGTTTCTTCCGCCTGCGTATCTTGTTCTGCTGCGATTTCTGTTTTTTGAATAGAAATATTTAACGATTTTTTGTCCTCGTTTAACGTAACTTTTATCACATCTCCCTTAGAAACAGAGGCTTCTATAATGACTTCTGCCATTTCGTCCTCAATATATTTTTGAATTGCGCGTTTGAGCGGACGTGCTCCAAATTTCACATCCAAACCTTTTTCGGCAATAAAATCGCGGGCATCGCTGTTTATTTCAAGCACATAGCCTAAATCTTTTACACGTTTGTAAAGTCCGCCAAGTTCTATGTCGATAATTTTGTTAATATCTTCTTTACTCAAACTGTTGAACATTACGACATCGTCTATTCTGTTTAAGAATTCGGGAGCGAAAGTGCGTTTTAACGCCTTGTTAATGATTGCTTTATTGTTAGCTTCGTCTTCTTTTTGACTTGCTCCGCCAAAACCAACACCCGAACCAAAATCTGAAAGTTGTCGCGCGCCGACGTTTGAAGTCATAATCAAAACTGTATTTTTGAAGTCAATACGTCGTCCGAGACTGTCTGTAAGTCGCCCTTCGTCAAGCACTTGCAGCAATAAGTGAAACACATCCGGATGCGCTTTTTCTATTTCATCAAGCAACACGACTGAATATGGTTTTCTGCGCACTTTTTCGGTAAGTTGTCCGCCTTCTTCGTATCCGACGTATCCGGGAGGTGCCCCAATGAGGCGCGTGATTGAGAATTTTTCCATGTATTCACTCATGTCAATTCGAATGAGGGCATCTTCGGTATCAAACATATACTCAGCGAGTTTCTTGGCAAGATGCGTTTTTCCGACGCCGGTCGGACCGAGGAAAATAAATGTTCCGATGGGTTTGTTCGGGTCTTTCAATCCGGCACGATTGCGTTGTATTGCTTTTACAATTTTTGCAACGGCTTCGTCTTGTCCGATAATTTTATGTTTCAAATCTTCGCGCATGTGTAACAAACGCACGGATTCGGCTTGCGCAATTCGCATTGCCGGAATGCCGGTCATCATGGCTATAACTTGCTCAATATCACTTTCGTGTACAACTTCTTTGTTCTTAGATAAATCTTGCGACCAACGTCCCTTTTCTTTTTTGAGTGATTCGTTCAACCGTTTTTCCTCGTCGCGCAACGAAGCTGCGGTTTCAAATTCCTGACGAGAAACAGAAAGGTCTTTTTCTTTTCGAATTTTATCTAAATCTTCTTCTAACTGAGCGATTTTTTCGGGAACTTTCAAATTTGTGATGTGTACGCGCGAACCGGCTTCGTCTAAAGCATCAATGGCTTTGTCGGGCAAATGTCGGTCGCTGATGTAGCGTTCCGTGAGTTTTACGCACGCATCAAGTGCTTCGGGCGTGTAAAGTACGTTGTGAAATTCTTCGTAACGTTCTTTGATATTTTGCAAAATAACTCGTGTGTCGTCCACGGAAGTCGGATCGACAATCACTTTTTGGAAACGACGTTCGAGTGCGCCGTCTTTTTCAATATGTTGGCGATATTCGTCCAACGTTGTGGCTCCGATGCACTGAACTTCGCCGCGTGCCAGAGCGGGTTTCAGCATGTTGGACGCATCCAAAGAACCGCTTGCGCCGCCGGCACCTATGATTGTATGAATTTCATCAATAAACAAAATAACGTCGGCATTGTTCTGTAACTCGTTGATTATGGCTTTCATACGCTCTTCAAATTGTCCGCGATATTTTGTGCCGGCAACAACCGAAGCCATATCTAAGGTAACAATGCGTTTGTTGAACAACACACGCGACACTTTATTTTCGATAATTTTTATAGCCAAACCTTCGACAATTGCAGATTTTCCGACGCCGGGCTCACCTATTAATACCGGATTATTTTTCTTTCGACGGCTCAAAACCTGTATCAAACGTTCAATTTCAATTTCGCGCCCGACAATCGGGTCGAGCTTGCCTTCGATGGCGGCGTGTGTTAAATCTACACCGAAATTGTCAAGTACGGGCGTGCGCGAATCCGATTTTCGACTGCCTTTTACGTCGTCATCGTAATCATCTTCATCCTCGTAATCATCTTCGTCGTCGAAATCATCTTCGTCATCGTCCAAATTTTTTCCGGCTTTGTTCAAAATATCCGAAGCAAAAATACTGCGCACTTTTTCATACGGCAAGCCTTCTTGAGTAAAAATTTTAGACACAATTCCGGTAGATTCTTTCAAAATAGCAAGAATCAAATGGTCGGGTGTAATTTGCGATTCGTCTAAGGATTTCGCTTCCAATTCCAATAATTTCATCACACGCTCGGCAGATTTCAGCAACGGCAAGTTGAAAACATCGTCTTCCTGCAAAGCTTCGTCGGAGCGAATTTTATTTTCAATAGACTTCTTTATCGAATTGATATCTAAGCCCTTATCTTTTACGATTTCAAAAAATTTTGCAGAACCTTCGCGCAACGCGCCCAAGAAAAAATGTTCGGGTCCAAGGTAATCGTTACCAAGTCGAATCGCTTCTTCCTTGCTGTATTTGAAGGTTTTCTGTAATGCGGCGGTTTGTTTTATGCTCATATTTACCGTATTTCGTTTGAGCCCATTCGGGTTTTTTTATGAAAAAACTGTAATTTTCAACTCACAAAGTTAAAAAGAATTTTGTAAAAATTGTTTAAAAATTGAAATGTTTGCATAATTCGGCTACCAATCTATCGGTTTCAAGCCTTTTGAGGTCAGAAATTCATTAGTTTTACTAAAATGTTTATTGCCAAAAAAGCCACGATGCACCGAAAACGGCGACGGATGCGCCGATTCTAATACAAGGTGTTTGGATTTGTCGATGCTTGCGCCTTTTTTTTGCGCGTACGCACCCCAAAGCAAAAATACGAGATTTTCTTTTCGGTCGGAAAGTGCCTGAATCACAGCATCCGTGAACGTTTCCCAACCCATGCCTTGATGCGAACCCGGGGTAGAAGCCCGAACGGTAAGCGTTGCGTTCAGCAAAAGCACGCCTTGCTTTGCCCAGCGCAAAAGATTTCCGTCAGCCGGCGGTACGATTCCCAAATCCGACTGAATTTCTTTGTAAATATTTTGGAGCGAAGGCGGCAATTTCACGCCTGACTGCACCGAAAAACTCAGCCCGTGCGCTTGTCCCGCGCCGTGATAAGGGTCTTGACCGAGTAAAACGACCTTCACATCGTCGAATTTACACGCATCGAACGCCGCAAAAATTTCAGCACCTTTCGGATAAACCGTTTGCATAGCATATTCCGATTTTACAAATTCGATGAGGTTGCCAAAGTAAGGTTTCCCAAATTCGTGATTCAAGATATTTTTCCAAGAATTTTCAATATTAACTTCAGACATATTTCATTTTTTTTAAACAGATAAACTTAGTATCTTTGCACGTTACAAATTATTTTGCAAACATAATAAGAACGCCCCGAATTTGTACGAATGTTGAAAACTATTGAAAAAATGGTTTCACTATGTTGCGAAAAATGTATAATTTAGCGGGTTGAAATTTATAAAGAGAAGTTTTTTAGCGTATGTCAGATCAAGAACGTATTATTCCTGTTAATATTGAAAATGAAATGAAGACGGCTTACATCGATTATTCGATGTCCGTAATTGTTTCGCGTGCATTGCCCGACGTGAGAGACGGCTTAAAACCTGTGCATCGCCGCGTATTGTTCGGAATGAAAGATTTAGGACTCAGCCCGGGCAAAGCATACAAGAAATCCGCCAGAATCGTGGGCGAAGTGCTCGGTAAATATCACCCGCACGGCGACAGTTCCGTGTATATGACCATGGTGCGTTTGGCGCAAGATTGGTCAATGCGTTATCCGTTGGTGGAAGGACAGGGAAACTTTGGTTCCGTGGACGGCGACCCGCCGGCTGCTATGCGTTACACCGAAGCGCGTTTGCAAAAAATTGCCGAAGATTTATTGATGGATTTGGACAAAGAAACCGTTGATTTTCAGCTCAACTTCGACGATACTTTGGAAGAACCGACTGTAATGCCGTCGCGTATTCCGAATTTGCTCATCAACGGAGCGTCCGGAATTGCCGTTGGTATGGCTACAAATATGGCACCGCACAATTTGGGCGATACGATTAAAGCTATAATTGCTTATATCGAAAACAAAGACATTGATATTGAAGATCTTATAAAAATAATAAAAGCACCCGATTTTCCAACCGGCGCAACCATTTACGGTTACGAAGGCGTAAAAGAAGGCTACCGAACCGGACACGGACGCATTGTATTGCGTGCAAAATCGCACATTGAAGTTACCGATTCCGGACGTGAAAAAATTATAGTTTCTGAAATTCCGTATCAAGTAAACAAAGCTGAACTTATTAAAAAAGTTGCCGATTTAGTCAATGAAAAAAAAATTGACGGAATTTCGTACGCCAACGACGAATCTGACCGAACCGGAATGCGCATCGTTTTCGTTGTAAAACGAGAAGCATCGGCAAACGTGGTTTTGAACCAACTTTACAAACAAACCGCGCTTCAAAGTTCATTCAGTGTAAATAATATTGCCCTCGTAAAAGGACGACCGAGATTGTTGAATCTCAAAGAGTTAATTCATTATTTTGTCGAACACAGGCACGATGTTGTTCTGAGACGCACACGCTACGAACTTCGCAAAGCCGAAGAACGCGCGCATATTCTGAAAGGTTTACTTATTGCACTCGACCATTTAGATCAAGTCATTGCGCTTATTCGCGCCTCAAAAACGCCACAGGAAGCCAAAGAAGGTTTGATGAGCACGTTTGAATTGAGCGAGTTACAATCGCAAGCAATTCTCGACATGCGTTTACAAAAACTTACAGGTCTCGAACGCGATAAAATTAAAGAAGAATACGACGAGCTCATGAAATTAATCAACCATTTGAACGAAATCTTGGCAAACGAAGACCTTCGGATGGAAATAATTAAGAACGAACTGATTGAAATTCAGGAACGTTATCCCGACAAACGTCGTACGGACATCGTCTATGCTTCTTCCGAATTTAATCCCGAAGATTTTTATGCAGACGAAGAAGTTGCGATTACAATTTCTAATTTAGGTTACATCAAACGCACGGTTCTCACAGAATTTAAAACACAAAATCGTGGCGGACGCGGCTCAAAAGGCACTTCAACCCGCGATGAAGATTTCCTGCGACACCTTTATATAGCAACCATGCACAACTGGCTGCTGTTTTTTACTGAAAAAGGAAGATGTTACTGGCTGAAAGTGTACGACATACCCGAAGGCAGCAAAACTTCAAAGGGTAGGGCGATTCAAAATATGATAAACATCGAACCCGACGACCATGTAAAAGCTTACATGAAAGTGCGCACGCTCGACGACGAAGAATATTTGAAAAGTCGCTATATCATGTTCTTCACAAAACACGGTATCGTCAAGAAAACTTCGCTCGAAGCATACTCACGTCCGCGCACGAACGGAATTGTTGCAATCACAATTAACGAAGGTGACACGCTAATTTCCGCAGCACTCACAAACGGAAACCGCGAAGTCATGATGGCTGCACGCAAAGGCAAAGCCGTACGCTTCCCCGAACGCCTCGTGCGTCCGATGGGCAGAGGTGCCGCCGGCGTAAAAGGCATCACGCTCGAAGAAGGCGACGAAATGATTGGTGCAATTATCATCAGCGATTCGCAAGAACAAACCGTACTTGTTGTTTCTGAAAACGGATACGGAAAACGCTCATTAATAGACGATTACCGTGTAACAAACCGAGGTGCAAAAGGCGTAAAAACCATCAACATCACTGAAAAAACAGGCGAACTTATTGCACTAAAAGCCGTTCGCGGAAACGACGATTTGATGATCATCAACCGCTCCGGTTTTACAATTCGCATGGGCGTTGAAGACATTCGTATTGCCGGACGTGCCACACAAGGCGTGAGACTTATAAACATTACCGAAGGAGACAGAATAGCATCTGTTGCCAGAGTTGATAATACCGATGCGCCCGAAGTAATTGTCGATGAAGACGTTATTGACGGAAATACCAATTTGACAACTGAATATCCGATTGATACAGATGATGTAATAATTGAAGACGAAGATATCATCACGGATGAAGACACCACAGACGATGACGAACAATAATTTTTAACAAAATAAGTTTTTAACATAATAACCATCTTTAAAGAAAAATCAAGATGAAACATTTATTTTCGATACTGAGCTTATGTCTGATAGTATTCGGATTACATGCTCAAGAGCCGGTAGTAACATGGGACGGCTTAAAAAAACAGAAAGAAAAAAGCGATGCCTCAATTTTGGATCCCGCAAAAGCTGAGAAATCAGCGACTTGGGCGAAACGTGGAAAATTGTATTACGACATTGCAATGTTTAATTACATTCCGGAATCCTTTATCGGGCTTCCGGCAAGCGGCGGAATACAAAATATTGAATTTTTGGTAGGAACACCTGAAAAAAAAGAGAAAGTATCTGACAAAGAAGAACTTTGGATTTATCCACAGAAAAAATTGTACATGAAAGACGGTAAATTGGATCGTTGGGAAGAAACAGATTTCATCGACAAAGATGCCCTCAAAAAGTCGGCAGAAGCATACATCAAAGCAGACGAAAAAGATGTAAAAGGCAAATTCAAGACAAAAGCGACCACAAAAGCCGAAGTCATGGCTGTTCGAAACGCCGTTTACAACGATGCGCTTGTGATATATGAAGCCAAAGATAATCAAAAAGCTTACGACTTGATGTTACTTTGCGGCAAACTCAGCGATTTTCCGCGCGATGATGCCGATACAAGTTTTAATGCTTCAATGCCGTATTACGCTGCCGGAATCGTTGCACGCGATATGAAAAAATACGACGACGCACGCAAACAATTTCAAATTTGCGCCGACAGAAAATTTCAAACGGACTTATCATTGCATCACTCAGCCGACACATATTTGTTGCAAGGCGACAGTGCCGCATATATCGCAAAAGTTAAAGAAAGTTTTGACAAATATCCTGAATCAGAGCAACTTATCATAGATTTGATAAATTACTATATGGATAAAAACGAATCGGAAACAGTTATCAAATACATCAATTTGGCAATTGAAAAAAATCCGGAGAATGCTTCGTATTATTCGGCAAAAGGAACAATTTACGACACACAAACCGACGATTTCTTCAAAAAATACAAAGAAGTAAAAGAATCGGCTTGGGAGTTCAAAAAATTGGCGTTCCAAAACCGATTTGATGCCGCAAAGAAAGCAGAATACGAGAAAAATCAAGCAGATGCGCTGGTAAAAGCAGGGGAGATGAAAGCAAAAAAAGACGAGGCATTTAAAAACGCAGAGAAGTACTATAAAGAAGCTCTTGCCAAAGATCCGGAATTTTTTAATTCAATTTACAATCTCGGACGTCTTAATTATCAAGCATTTGAGCAAGAAATGTATGATTCTGATTACGCATTCCGAGCAGATAAAGACAGCGAATCGGCAGATAAATTCAAACTTGCGGGCGATGAAAAATTAAAAAAATCGGCTGAATACTTTGAACAAGCTCATAAGATGAAACCGACAGACCGAAATTCAATAGAAATGCTCAGAAGCATTTATTACAAACTTAAAGATTACGAAAAAGCCAAAGCATACAAACAGAAATTAGACGAATTGCCAAAAGAAAACGAAGGCGGCATCAAATAATTCAAATAAAGCAAGATTTTATCTTGCTTTATTTTTAAACCTTCTATTTAACATAATATTAATTATGAGACAAAAGTGTAAACAGTTGATTTTCAGATATTTACAGATTTT
>DYSM01000241.1 GCA_020718265.1 Draconibacterium orientale
AATTTAACTTTACAAACTTTCAACTTTATGACTTTTTATACTGAACTCATTATTTCATTTGCTCTATATTCGGCTGAATAAAAAGTTCGTAAGAATCTAAATTAAACGCAAGAAGATTTGAGAGTTGTCGGTAATCATAAATTTTGTGTGGTTTATTATACACGCAGCCGTTATCAAGGGGAATGCACAGCGGTTTTGACTCAATTTTTTTCTGAATTTCAGTGAGATAAAAAGGTTGATGACCGTGAATAATCGGTTTGCCGTTTGTGAAATTTGTAATGTTTCGGCAAGTTCTCATAACTAACATGTCCGCGTTATCGTCAAACGGATTCGGTTTTGAAAAATCAAACGCAGCATGAACGAGAAAGAAATCTTCTGTTTCAAAAAAGTAAGGTAATTTTTCAAAAAATGCCTTGTATTTAGGTAATAGACCTGTAACCCTGTCGAGTAATTTACTGCTTTTGAAACGAAGTCTGTAAAATAAGTAAAGTTGTTCGTTATCAAGCATATTGTGTGCGCAGAGAATATCATGTTCGTGATTTCCGCGCAACGGAAAAACATTGAAACCTTTGTCAATCAATTCCAAAATGTAATCCACAGTGCCTGCGCTGTCGGGTCCGCGGTCTATGTAATCGCCTAATAAAATCAGAGCATCAGTTTTTGTGAGTTGAATTTTGTCTTCGACCAATTTTCGAAATGTGTTCAAACATCCGTGAATATCGCCGACTGCAAAGCGACGTGAAAAATGCTTGGTTTCGAGTTTCATTTTTTTAGCTTTGATTTCAATTTTACGACATAAGCCCAAATTCTTGATGCCATATTTTCAGTATAAATTACTGCAAATCCGTAGATTACGAGTAAAATAGTTGCACGAATTAGGCTAAGCGTTTGATTTTTAACAGGAACAAAAGCGTGAATCAGATAAATAGCCAAAGCCAAAGCAGCGTATAAGCCGATGCGTTTTAATTCGTAAGGAATCGGAAAATGTTTTTGACCTAAATAAAAGGAAATCAACATCATACTCAAATAGCAAAAAAATGTTGCCCAAGCCGAGCCAACGTATCCTAAAATCGGTATCAGGATGATATTCAAGACAATGGTAACACCCGCGCCGATGAGTGCGACATTCATTCCGACTTTTGTTTTATCTGTTAATTTATACCAAACTGAAAGGTTGTAAACCGCGCCGAGAAACAAATTTGCCGCCAATAAAATCGGTACAATCCCCAAGCCTTCGCGGTAATCTTCGCCTATAAAATGCTGAAATATATCGAGATACAGAATGACGAATAAAAACATTGCAATTCCGAAAATCATAAAATACTTCATCATCGCGGCATACGTTTTCGTCGCATCTGCTTTGTCTTTTTGTGCAAAAAAGAATGGCTCGGCGGCGTATCGGAACGCTTGAATGAACAGAGTAATGAGAATTGCCAATTTGTAATTTGCGCCGTAAATACCGATTTGCGAAAAAATATAATCCGTTCCTTCTGCGGTATTTGCAATGTCATCGGGCACAGAAATGAAATATTTCAACAGAATTCTGTCTAAAACTTCATTAATCATACCTGCCAAACCAGCAAACAGCAAGGGCATGGCATAGCGCAACATTGTTTTTAGTAATTGTATGGAAATCAGAAATTTAGTTTTTAAAATATCGGGCACAAATAGCACAAGGCTAAGTAAACTTGCTATTAAATTTGATAGGAAAATGTATCCGACACCAAAATCTTCAACATAAAAAATTGATAAAAATGAATCGGAATTTTCTTTCAAAACAGAAGGTAACAACAAGAGAAAGAATAAGTTAAGACCTATATTTGTTCCGATATTCAGCAACTTGAATTTTGCAAATTTCATGGCTTTATTTTCCAGCCGAAGTTTTGCAAACGGCAAAGACGTAAACGCATCTAATGCGACTACAATGCTCATTATCAACACAAAATTGCCGTGCTCGGGATATTTGAGCGCACTTGCAGTCAGGTCAGAAAGAAAATACATCAAACCGATAAAAAGTAGTGAAGTAACAGCTAATGAGACCAATGCTGTTGAATAAACGCTCTCTGACGTTTTATTTTTTTCGGAAAATCGAAAAAAAGCCGTTTCGATTCCGTAAGTCAAAATCACCAGAAAAAAACCGATGTATGCAAAAATATCGGTAACAATTCCGTATTCATCCGGCGCGAAAACCCGCGTGTACAGCGGCACGAGCAAGTAATTGAGCAACCGCCCGACGATGCTGCTGAGTCCGTAAACGGCTGTGTCGCCGGCGAGTTTTTTCAGAACTGATGCCATCGGAGTTTACGATTCGTTTTCGTAGAAAAATTGATAGAAATTCAAGCCTCTCGCGGGGTCGAAGCCTTTTGTGAAGTTGTTTACGCCGCCGTGGATGTAAACCGTGTAATTTTTATCTAACTTTACAACACTTTTGAAACCGCTTTTTTCCTTTTTCACGGCATTGTCCGAGATGTCGAACTCGTCCGCAATCGTCATATCGTAATCGCGGGCGTATTGATTTTTGAAATCGTCGAATACTTGTGCGGTTTCGGGGTCGCGCAGAACGCGTTCGGTAAACTCGTCTTTATTAAAGGTGTCTTGTTGTGCGAAATATTTTATCGCATTGGTTTTCAACGCTATCTGTTCTTCTTTATTGACTTCGGATAACACTTCATCGGCAAATTTTTTGCACACTTCCAAATAATTTTTGGTATTATGATAATTGTCATCGCGTTCCTTGATTTTCAAAAATTCATCGCCCCAATACAACGCCTCATTTTTGTTGGTATTGTCGGCAATGCTGACGATAAACCCTTTATCTTTTTCGGTATTTAATATCAAGCAAGCTTTATCTATTTTGTTAATGTTGATGCCTGTATTGTGTTCAATATCAAACTGTTCTTCTCTGTTTTCGGAAATATTCAGATAATTTTCCTTATGTTCGGTTTTGAATAATCCGACTGCTGTGCATGCTTCGTCGTCAATGAGGCAATTGTCGAAATGCACCACGTAAAATTCGCCGCTTTTGATGTTCGGATGCTCGGACACGGAATATAGGTGTCGCGCCAGATTTTCGGACTGTTCTTGGAATGTTTCTGTGTTTTCAAAAATCTTTCCGACAAAGCTATACACTTCATTCAGAGCCAAATCCGACTCGTGAAACAGGTGATAAAATTGCTCACCTTTGAAGGGTTTAGTGAAAAACGACATCAAAAGCTCGTTCAGCATCTCGCCGGGCGGATTTATTTGCGTTTTGGACAGACGCAAACCTTCGTCTTTGCTTTTATTTCCAACTTTGTGGACAATAATTTTGTCTAAATTCGTGTTTGAAAAATTTATCATGGGACTTTTTCTCGATTCGGGCGCAAAAATAATGTATTTTATTGATTTTAAACCAAATAAAAATAAAATAGACTTGACTTGTTGTAACTGAATTCTTATTACACTCTAAAATCTGTTGTCTCAATTCTAAAATCTCATTATGTTTCAAAATCAAAGACTTCCGCAAGGTCTATGCTGATATTTTCCGAAATTCGAAGCGGAATTTGCGAATCGCCGGCATACATGCCCGCGTGTTGATATTTGCCGTTTTCGTCCAAAATAAAGGTGCTGATGCTTTTTTCGTGCGGAAAAACCAGCCAGTATTCGCGCACGCCGTGCTTTTCGTAGAGTGCAAACTTTACTTCAACATCGTGTTTTGCGTTTCCGGGCGATACGATTTCGGCAATCATATCGGGTGCGCCGAGGCAACCGCGCTCGTCAATTTTTTTAGGGTCGCAAATTACGCAAATGTCGGGTTGAACAACCGTGTAAATCTTGTCCGATGTGGTATCTGATTGATTTTCAAGAAGTCGAACATCAAAAGGTGCAACAAATATCTGGCATTTCGATTTTTTAAATCGCCAACTCAGTTCGCGCAGCAAGAAAACCACGGTTTTTTGGTGTAAAGTCGCCGGCGCGGGCGACATGCGTTTTACTATGCCGTCGATAAGTTCGCGGCGTTTTTCATCAATCCACGTCAGATAATCGGCAAACGTGTAGCGTTTATTTATGTCGAGGACAAGTTCCATGTGCAAATGTTTCGACAAATATACGAAAAATGAATTGGTTTTGATGATTCGAATTCAACAAAATTCAACATACGTTTTAGTCTAAATCAAAAATCCCCTGCCAAAATGCGGCAAGGGATTTGAAAATCAGGGTATTAGTTCTAAACCTTCGTCGGTCATTTGCCACATTCTGTTCGGATGTGAGCCGTGCCAATCTTCAGTTTTAAAGTCGATATAGCCTCGAAAGCGGTCGATATTTTTATCTAAATGAATTTTGTAATTTTTCGGAACATTGAGTGTAATCGAAACGCTCTCGCCTCTGAATTTTGCATTTTCGGATAATGCGTAATACTCAGGTAATGAAAGCGTTGAATCCTGAATCGTGAATTTAAAATTCGTCGAAAGTGCATTTTTTTCGGCAGATTTTCGGCTTTCGCCCCGCGCAAAATATTCTGTTTGAAGCGTTACAACGGTATCTTCGGTGTAATTCAACGTAAATTCCGGACGAAAATAGATTCGCATTTTAGTTCCTATGCTGATAATTTTCATATCTTCCATATCACGAACACGGTCGGCATTTTTTTCTATGTTATCTATTATTGTGCTCACATACAGCGTACTGTCCGGTAAATTTATTGGGTAAGATTGACGTATTGTAGCTTCTTCTCGCAAATTTTCGCCTA
>DYSM01000242.1 GCA_020718265.1 Draconibacterium orientale
TCGATGTATTCCAAAGCCTTGTGCGCAAACCGCACGGGCGTGAAAAATTCGCCGTGAAAGCGGCGCATGTCTTCGTCCGTCAGCCTGTCTGACTTCGACAAGATGCCGCGCATGATGTCGGGCGACGTTACTTTTTCGTAGAGTTCCCAAAAGAACTCGTAGTCTTTCATCAATATTTTTTTCACGCGCACCTCGCCGTTTCCGAAGTCGAAATACGCTTTGCCTTCCTCTTTACTCAAATGCGTGCGCCCTTGTTGAATGTCGCACACAAAATATTTCGAGGTTTTAAATCCGTTTTTTACCGATGTTCCGAATATTCCGTTCCAATATTCAAATACGTCTTCAAAATTTTCTTCTGTAATTATCTTTTTATCAATGTAATCGAATTTTTGTTGCGGGTCTAAACAGTTTAAAAGTTTTTCGCTTAAAATCGTGTAATCGCTCTCATTTTCAAGATTATAGACGTGTAAGTTGCGAAACGCTTCGTCTTCTGTCAAATTTTCGACTAAGGTCTTGTCCGGAATACTCGGACTTAAATCCCAATCGTAACCTGCACGGTCGGAATAATATTTTGTCCACGTAACTGTTTCAGTGATAACGGTTTCGTTCTTATCGGACAAACATAAAAATACAGGAATTGCTTTTTGCGTGAACCCGTATTTCAAACGATGAACATAGTACAGCGTTTGTGCCAAAACCGCAGCACGAGCACGCAGATTGAGCAAATTTTTATCATATTTGAACTCAAACAACACTTGCGGCGTGTATAAATCGTGCCTGTCCGATGTGTCGTAACTTATTTTGAAATGCTTTGCATAAGCATTTTTTACATCTTCTTCCGTATGAGCTTTCGCCAAATCGGTTTTGAATTTCGTGTAGTCTTTACTCATGCCTTGTAAAATTCCACAGATTCGCGCCTAAAGTGTTACAAATCTGCATGTATTGCATCTTTTATACGGCAACAAAGATACAGAAAAGTATCGGCTTGTGCAAAAATACCGTGATTCTAATGTTTTATACTCAAAATGAATAAAAATTTCCACGTTACAAATCATCTAATTTATGAATAATCAATAAACTAACCGGCTGTCTTGTTTTTAAATCAGCACATTTTCAGTATAATAGTGTATATTTATGTTGCAGAACATATAAACGAACGAATGTCAATATATCTAAAACACTAATTTTGTACCAACAATTTTTTATGAATAAAGACACACACACGTTCGAATATTCCGAAAATTTAGCAGAAATACTTTCGACTGAAAATGTATCAATCGTGTTGAGTGCGTATCACGATGCTAAACTGATATTTGTTTCCGCAGACGGGAATCAAATTTTGCAATCTCCTGTCGGATGTGCTAAACCAATGGGAATCGGGGTGCATGAAAACAAATTAGCAGTTGCAAATTTGGACAAACTTACAGTATATGCACATTCGGAGCGGCTTGCAAATTTGGTAAAAGGCGATTCTCCTTTGGATACCATCTATTTTCCGCGCACAACTTTTTATACAGGACCCGTAGATGTGCACGATATAAGTTTTGGAAAAAAAGATATTTGGGCTGTCAATACAAAATTTTCATGCCTTGTTACATTCGACATCAATCACAGCTACACGCCACGTTGGAAACCACATTTTATTTCCGAACTCCGCCCGGAGGACCGTTGCCATCTGAATGGTTTGGCAATGCAAAACGGCGAGCCGGCTTATGTAACCGCGCTCTCGCAAACCGATGATAAAGAAGGTTGGCGAGCTGATATTGTGAAAACCGGTGTAATTCTGGATGTTCAGAACAATCGTACCGTTCTAAGCGGCTTGGCAATGCCCCATTCGCCTCGGCTGATAAACAACAAATTGTATTTTTTGCAATCCGCAATCGGAGAATTGTCGTGCTACAACCCGGAGGACGGAACTTCGGAAACGCTTTATAATTTCGATGCGTTTGTCAGAGGAATGGCGGCTTCTCAAAACTATATTTATGTTGCATACTCAAAAATAAGAGAAACCTCCAAAACATTTGCAAAATTGCCCGTTGCCCGCTTGCGAAACAATTCAGGCGTCTTTGTTTACGATATACGTGAGAAAAAAATTGTTTCGGAACTTATCTACAAGACGGGAATCTCTGAAATCTACGACATCCAAACACTGCCGAACACGCGAAGATGTAGCTTAATTACTGAAGAAAATCCGGTACATCGGAATGCTGTTTCGATGCCCGGAATTGCATTTGTACATAAAATTGACAAGAAAATAAATATAACACACGACGAATCATAAACTAAGAAAAAAGTCGTGGTTTTAATCCTCAATTTATAACAATTAAATTTTTACAAAATGAATTACAATTTCACAAAAAGAATGGTTGCCGTCGTTAGTATCGTCGGCGCGCTGTATTTATCCTCAGGTTGCGGAAAATACGAAGAAGGTCCGGAGTTAAGTCTTATGTCTAAAAAAGCCAGAGTAACCGGCGAGTGGGAAGTTACTAAAATGCTCGGAGACGACGGAGAAGAATACGATATGGGCAATATGGATATGACTTGGACGTTTGAAAAGGACGGAAGTTTTGCGTCTGCTATGACTTTTGAATATGACGGAGTCAGCCTCACGAATGACGAAAAAGGCGAATGGGAATTTAGCGAAGATAAAGAAGAACTTGACATAGAAATAGACGGTGATGTTGAATCGTTTGAGATTCTTCGGTTATCAAACAAAGAAATGTTTCTTGAACTTGATGACATGAGAATCGAATTTGAAAAGAAATAACATTCTTAATAAATTTTAGACCACAAATAAGTGTCTGTAAGTGAACAAACTATGTGTTTTCTTACAGGCACTTATATTTTACTCGTTTTCTTTTTTTAGCAAACGTTTTTTAGTTTGGATTCATCAATTTTGCAACCTTGTCGATAAAGATACGTTCGCTTTCGCAAAAATCGTTGTCCGCGGCGGCAAGTTTTTCAAGTTTGTGCAGCACTTGGTCGGCAGAAGTCTTGGTGCTGAAACGCACGTCGTTCTTGGTCAGTTCGGGCAGCGTTTGCGCGCTCATGAGATTGAACAAGGCTTGTTTTTCCTTGTAAGTAAACGCATCGAAACCCGAAATGAGTTGTGCAAGTTTGAGTTTCTCTGCCTGATTGACCATATTATCGGCTTTTGCCAAATAAATGAGCAAAGCAATTTCTAAGAACTTGTCGCGCTTGGTTTTATAGCTTTTGGTTTTGAATACTTTGCCGAAAAACGTATGCACGGATTGACCCGCTGTTTTTTTATCTATTTTCAATAATTCGGGTTCGGAGCGGAAAATGATTTCGGGATTCTCAAAGAAATCTACAATCAACAGTTCGTGTTCCGTACCCGTGAGTATGTGTTTGAAACTGATTTCTGTGCACGGAATAACACGGAAGTACAAGTCTTCGCGGGCAAGCATAGGGTACGTGCCTTTGAACACATTGAGGTATTTTTCGATATAAGCGGCGTATTTTGCCGACAAATCGGTGTGCTTTTCCACAAGTTCGGCATTCAGTCGCTTCATTACAGTTTCAAAGGTACGTTCTTTGGGAATGTGCGCAGCCAGAATTTTTTCACTCACAAACATTTGAGAATCATCGGCAAAGAAGCCTTCTTTTTCACAATCGCTAACAATGGTGTTCACATAAAGAATGGTTCCCGTTGTGCCTTCGGTTTGGCATTGCGGACACGATATTTTGCCGCGCTTATCGCCTTCGCCGTAACATCGGAAGCAGGTTATTTTGCCTTTGGCTTGGCAATCGGGACAAATCGTTTTGCCGATGCCTTTGCAATCGGTGCAATTTTCGGTTCCGTCCTTACACGCTTTGCAGGGCACGCTTCCCTTGCCGCCGCACTCGAAGCAGGTTACATGTTTTATGTATTTTGAAACCGCCTTTTTGGACGCTAATTTGTCGAACAGTTTGCCGTCGCCGTTGCATACACGGCAGCGTGTGCGCGTGGTTCCGTTGCAGGCGTTGCAGGCGACTTTCCGCTTGCCGCCGCAGGTATCGCATTCCAAAATGCCGTTGCCGCCGCAGGTGTCGCATTCCCACACGTGTCGGGTTTTGCAGTTATCGTCGGGACAATTCACGTATTTGTGTCCGTGGCACAAATCGCAGGTTTGCGAGGCGGTGTATTTGGTAAAGTAATATTTGGGTTGATTTTTCTTCAATTCGTAATTCTCGATATCCAACGGAAAATCGAAGGGTGCAGCCACATCGGTATCAATTACGGATATAGGTTCGGCGAGATATTGATTTTTAAGCTGTTCAAAAATATCTTCCGATACAAAACGTTGTTTGTCTTCGGGTGTTTTGTCGGCTGCCGTGAGTTGTGCAAACGCCTCGACAAGATTCGGGTAGAGCGGAAATTTTAATTTTTGAAGTTTACGTTCAACTTTTCTGTATTTCAGATGCACGAATACGAAATTTGTGCGTTTGATTTCGGCATTATCGGCAATAAGCATTTTGGAATAGACATCGGGAATGCGCGCCTCCAAAACAGCCTTAATGTTGCTGACTGTTATCGGTTTATATTGATTTTTTGCGACATCTTTCATATCAGAACTTTGAACTTATTTAACAGTAGCAAATGTAGATAAATCTTTGAAATAACAAGTCGTGCCCATAAGAAAACGTGTAAATATTCTATAATGAGCTGATGTGATGATGTGATAATGTGATGATGTGGTGATTTCAGATTTCATATTT
>DYSM01000243.1 GCA_020718265.1 Draconibacterium orientale
TGAATTTCGATTGAATTTCAACTGAATTTCTAAAAACATTCGGAACGAAATTTCGTATCCACTCAAAAAAGTATGGTAAAATTATATCTTCCTAAATATCAACAAATTAAAACGGGTTAATTTTTATAAAATCATACAAAAAATAGCATATTTTACTAAAAAATGGCTTGTTTTAGCTCTTTTTTAGATAAAAAACAAGATTTTGACAATTTATAACGTTGTAACTATCTGATTATCAATTACCATACTTTTTTGAGTGGATACAAAATTTCGCTATAACATTCAGAATTTCAACATTTTACAAGTTTTCCGGCAAACTCTGTTTTTCGGGCAAGGGGTAATCGTTTTCAATTGTGCAAACAATGGTTTTGCTTGCTGCTGCCATGCCGGCAAAAATTCCGATACCGCCTTCAATATTTGAAAACACACTTACAGGCTCGGCAAACGGATTGTCGGTTGTGTTGCTGTTTGCGTGATAGGAAAGGGTGTATTTATACAAATCTTCGTCAATACTGTAAATGTATGCCGTCAATGTATTTTTTTTTGCATACAAAAAACCGCCGTCCAATTTGAGCGTGTAAACGTTTGATGCAATCAAATTATCGTTAAAAACCACACCGTACAAGCCTTTATATTGAAGCGATTGATTATACATTTCGCTCTCATTTTCAGTAAAAATAGGGTCGGTGCTCGAAAAATAATTGATATATTCGCTGTATGTGTCGGTAATTAAATTTCCGTCTTCGTCGTAATATTCATATTCCGAAACATTGTGAAGTGCAATCATGTAGTAATTTTTTGTGTTCTGATCTTCTGTAAATTTAAGATTTAACGTACGTACTGTTTGCTCCAAACCATCGTAAACTTCAATTTCTTCTTTAATGCTGAAATCCTGAATTTCAACAGGTTGATGAATTACACACACAGCTTCGGCAGCATTATTAAACTCCGAGTGCGTGGCAACGGCTTTATATTCGGCTCCGATTTCGGGCATAATTTCGGTTTCATAATATCCGTTTCCGACATAAGCCATATCGGCGGCAAACGTGCCGTTTTTGTAAAGTTTCAGCGTTGCGCCGGTGAGTTCAAAATCTTCCGGTTTGGAATTATCCAAAATATTTCGACTTCGCCCCAAATGCACGCGAATTGTGCTGTCCGGCATGAGTAAACCATTCATTGTGAGCTTGTTTTCGCCCGGCGGAAGGTCAATATTTAATTCTTTTCGACACGAAACTAAAAGGCTTGCTGCGAAAAATACGAATGCTGTGTATTTGATTATCTTAAACATATCTATTGAATTTGAATTTGAAATATGAAATAGAAAATATGAAGTATGAAATAAAACTACGAATTATAAACTATAAACTATAAATTATCAACTTTCAACTTTTAAAAATCATATTTCCAACTTACTGAAGGAATTAATGGGAACAAACTGTATTGATACAGAACGCGTTTGCCGTTATCATTGTAGCCAAAAGCGACATAAAACGGATTTTGGCGGCTGTACGCGTTGTATGCGCCGAAGCTCCATGTGCGCGTGCCGTATTTTCGTTCTTTTACAAAATTTAAACCGACATCCAACCGATGGTATGCGGGCATACGATAATTGTTTCGATGCTGAATATGAACGGTTGAAGAGTTGAAATCCCAATCGTAATCGTAATTTACAAAATCGCTCAAACTTTTATATTCCTCCAAGCCAAGCGTGGCGGCACTTCCTGTGCCATATACCCATGTTACGCCGAGGTTGAACGTTTCCGAAAATTTGTGCGTTACCACAACGCTGATGTCGTGTCGGCGGTCGTATTTATGGGGAAAAATTTCGCCAAAACTGATATTTTCAAACCGGCGATTTGCCCACGACAGCGTGTAACCAATCCAGCCGCGCGTTTTGCCAAATTTCTTTTGATATAAAAATTCTGCACCGTAAGCCCAACCTTCGCCGTTGGTTTCAATGAGATTTTCCCACGCATAACCGCTTTCTTCGCCAAACATCACTCCGATATTCGTAAAAAAGCTTGCACCTTCTTCATATTCAATCAAATTGTTCATGGTTTTGTAATAACCTTCGATGCTGAAATCGCCGATATTTTTGGCTGAATATGCCAAACCTGCTGCATATTGCACTGATTTTAAAGGTTTTACGTTGTCTGTTACGGGCAGCCACAAATCGGTCGGTAAACCAATTCCGGTATTCGTGAGCATGTGAATGTATTGCGTCATGTGCGTATAGGCAGCTTTTACAGATAAGTTACTGTTTATCAAATATCTGGCTGAAATTCTGGGTTGAAGAGATTGATAAAATGAATTATCGACATCGAAACCCGAAAAATGCCCGCCGATGTTGAGTTTCATACCTTCAAATAGCCGAATTTCATCTTCCGCATACACATAAAATTCACTTGCGAGAATATTTTTGTAGCCAAACGACGTGTCTATGCCGTCGGATTCATCCTTGATTAACAGCGCATTAACACCGGGCGAAAAGGTGTGATACGTGTAATTTGCGCCAAATTTTACTGTGTGTGCCGCAGCAGGCGAATAATCAAAATCGACTTTTGCAGCCCAATCCTGAATTCCGGAGCTGTATTCGGTGCTAAATCCACTGGTTTCATCTTCAAAAGTCGATGTTTCGCCGATGCCCGTAAAAAATTTGTATCGGCTGTAAGTTGCTGTGCTGTTTACAAATAACTTGCTGTTTATGATGTGGTTCCAGCGTACGGCGGACGTAATATTGCCCCAATGCAAATCGAAATCCATTTTTTGGGTGCCTGAATTCCATGTGTCTTCGGTGGACGCGTACGCCTTGTCTAAACCCGAATATGCACTGAGATAAATGCGGTCTTTGTCCGAAATTTTGTGGTTCACTTTTGCATTGAAATCATGAAAAAAATAGCCGGCTTTAAAATTTCCCATATCCTCCGAATTTGCATAAGCGAGAAGGAACGGACGCAACAGCAAATCGTAATACGTGCGACGATAGGTCACAATGAACGAAGTTCTGTCCTTAATAATAGGTCCTTCTAAGGTAATTTTTGACGAAATTATGCCGATACTTGCCGAGCCGGTGTATTTTTTGTTGTTGCCTTCTTTCATCGAAATATCCAAAACCGAAGACAAACGACCGCCGTAACGTGCAGGAAATCCGCCTTTTATGAGATTTACATCTGCAATGGCATCAGCATTGAACACCGAGAAAAATCCGAACAAATGGTTCACATTATAAACCGGAACACCGTCGAGCAAAATCAAATTTTGGTCTTGTCCGCCGCCGCGCACATAAATGCCGCTGCTGCCTTCGCTTCCGCCTTTTACGCCGGGCAAAAGCTGTATGGATTTCAAAATATCGACCTCGCCCAACAATACCGGCATGAGTTTTATGGTTTCAATCGGCACATTTATTTCGCTCATTTGCGTTTTTTCCGAGTGCGATTTTTCGCCCAAAACTTCAACTTCCTCAAGGTTTACCGAAGGCGAAAGCTTGAAATTAACAACAGTATCTTTTGCGAGCTTAACTTTCAGATATTGAGATGTATAGCCAATGTAAGACACAATGATTTCTGATTCCGAAACAGGCAAAGTCAAGCTGTAAAATCCGTAACGGTTAGTCATTGTGCCAAGCGCAAGCACATTTTTGTCGTACACACTTGCGCCCGCAAGCATTTCGCCGGTTTCGGCATCTTCAATGGTTCCGCTAATGGTAAAATGCTGTGCATTAAGCATTGATAAACAGAACACTAACACGGAAAAAAACAAAATTTTTCGCATAAAATAAATTAATTTTAAATATGAGATAACAGACTACAGTCTTTAAAATTCTGTAAATCGGCATCTTCTGATAATCAAACTTGTACTGATTTTAATTCTGTTTAGTATAAATTCGATTACAAATTTGAACAACAATTGCGACAAAACTATCTATTTATTGATTAAATCTTCAATAATTTTGACGGTTGTTTCGCCGCCCCAATTGGATGCACCGACTTCGCTGACGACAATTGCGCCGTCTTTGCCGACAATAAACGTGGTCGGGATACCGGAATATTCAAACTTTGAAGTGGGCGCGGATTGCATGGAATAAACCGGAAACGTAAATTTGCGTTTGGTTACAAATTCCTTGATTTTCGCCGGCGTTTCGTTGCTTACCATAAAAAACGCCACGTTCGGATTGTCTTTAAATTTATCGTAAAGTGTTTGAATTTCAGGCATTTCACCCACACACGGCGGACACCATGTTGCCCACATATTTACGAACAAAACTTTGCCTTTGTAATCGGAAAAATGCACGGGTGCACCGTTTACATCAGCCAAATTCCACTCATAGTCAGCGGCTGTAAGATGCTGAGCACTACCCGCCTCCACTACATCGGGCTGCATGGCTTTTGCCTTTATTCGGTTGATAAATCCGCCGATTTCCAAGCGGCTTTGCGGAATGAGCAACGCCACAATAAACGCAATAAAAATAAAGTCGGAAATTTTACTGAATAACGACTTTTGCTTCCATTTTTCAATTCTTGCTTTCATTTTCATTTTTTTTTGCAAAGATATTGAAAAATCGGGATATTTTTAGAACCAATTTTTTACGAAGAAATTCATTATTTTTTTACCGCAAAAACGCAAATTCTCACAAATTTTTGTTTTCGATTTCGAAAGTACATTGTATATATTTTGCAAATTCAGATGATTTTTTGTAACTTTGCTCAGCATTATCAGAT
>DYSM01000244.1 GCA_020718265.1 Draconibacterium orientale
ATTTGCTCGGTATGTGTTTTGGTTTCTACTTTTTTAATGATGTGTTCAATCACGCCTTCGGAGCTGATAATGAATGTCATACGATTTACTCCCATGTAGGTTTTTCCGTAGTTTTTCTTCTCGCCCCACACACCGAATTGTTGCAAAACCGTTTTTTCGGTATCAGCAATGAGCGGAAACGGTAAGCTGAATTTGGTTTTAAAATTTTCGTGCGATTTTTCCGAATCCGGGCTCACGCCCACGACTTCGTAGCCTTCTTTTTGTAACAGTTCGTAATTATCGCGCAAATTGCAGGCTTCGGCAGTGCAACCCGGCGTATTATCTTTGGGATAAAAATACAGAATCAGTTTTTTGCCGTTGAGCGGTTTCGGGCTAAGTTGCGAAATATCAATTTTATCGCCGATATTTAAGTGTGTCATAATTTTTATGAAAATATTTATTTCTGCGAAAATATCGTAATTTGCAAGTTTTACCAAGTTTATTTTTTATTTTTTACTAACATTCGTATATTTAACCCAAAAATTAAGTGTATTGCATGTTCTTTGTAAGATAAAAAATGGAAATATTTTACAAAATTCATTCAATCTTAACGTTTTCAATATTCATTCATCATTATTCAATCGCGTATGTTCGGTATAAAATACATTAAATTCGATGCAATGACCTACGTCATTCATTACAAAAACGGAAAAATTGCCAAAGAAGGACGCGCGTTGTCGTTCTATTACAACTCGTTACGTTCGTCCATTGTGGCTATCCCGATGGGCAGTAACGATGTACAATTTATTTTCAATGAATCGACATCCGATTTTCAATCCGTGACTGTACAAGGGCAAATTACTTATAAAATAGAAAATCCGAAAAAACTTGCTGAATTGCTCGACTTTACTGTCGATTCCAAAGCCAAACTAAAATCGGACGACGGCGAAAAGCTCAAACAACGCATTATAAACGAAGCTCAAACCGCAACAACCTCATACATACAGAGTTTAGACCTGCGCGCCGCCATAACGAACGCAAAAAAAATTGAAGAGCAAATTCGCAACGGACTCAGTGTGTCGGAAGCCGTCGGTTCGTTGGGCGTAAGCGTGATGGGCGTGAACGTAACCGCCGTGAAACCGCAGCCGCACATGGCAAAGGCACTCGAAACTGCCACGCGCGAGCTACTCCAGCAAGAAGCCGATGCTGCCGTGTACGACCGTCGAAATTTTGCCGTGGAACAAGAACGCAAAATCAAAGAGAGCGAACTGAATACCGAAATTGCCGTGCAGGAAAAGCAAAAACAAATTGCCGAAAAACGTATGGAAAAAGAGCAACGCGAGGAAGAAAATCAACGCAAACTCCGCGAAATGCGTGTGGATGCCGACTTTTCGGTCGAAGATAAACGCAAGGCACTTATCGACATAAAAACCGCCAACGAACGCAAGGAAGCCGATGCCGCACGTTACGCACTCGAAGCAAAGCTGGAGCCATACAAAACGATGGATTGGCGCATTTTATCCGCCCTCTCGCGCGACGGAAATTCAGCCAAAAACGACATCGCGCTTGCATTCCGCGAATTGGCTGAAAATGCACAACATATTCAAAACCTGAATATTACGCCTGATTTATTGCAAAGTATGATGAAATAGATTTAGATTTGAGACGTTAGACAAGAGACGTTAGATAGTGCTTGTAAGAAAACTCTTAACTCGTTGAACTACATAATGTTATAGTGATATTTATACTTGAATGTTTTGAAAAATTCTGTAGAAATTCGATTGAAACTAAAAAAAAACAAAGAATGACTACTTTTTGACCATTGAATGACCACTGAATGACAATACATTCAATTGAAAAAACAGCAATAATTTACATGAAATTAAATATTTATACATTTTCTTACAAACACTAGATATTAGTGGATTGGTATTCGGCATTAAACCAATTATTATCAATAATTTACAAATAAATCTACTCAGTTTTTTTAATCTTTTCCCAAACAAATGAATACGGAAATTTCAAATACAATAATTGCATATCTTGCACGGTACGAGCCCAAGCGTATCAGCGTATTTGGCTCTTATGCTCGCAACGAACAAACTCCGGAAAGTGATTTAGACCTCATGGTTTCATTCGGTCAAAAACTGACCTTGCTTGATTTATCGAAAATAAACCGTGAACTCGGCGAAAAATTAAACCTGAAAATTGATTTGGTTACCGAAAAATCAGTTTCACCAAAGATGAAACCGTATATCGAACACGATTTACAGATTATTTATCATGCAAAAGAATAATCTACTTTACATAGTATTTGTAAGAAAACGTGTAAATATTTGAATTTATGTAGGTTGTAGTCATTTTTTCAATCGAATGTATTGTCATTTAGTGGTCATTCAATGGTCAAAAAGTAGTCATTTAGTTGTTTTTTAATCGTTTCAATTGAATTTCTAAAAACATTCGGAACGAAATTTCTATATCGTATAGAATTTCAACAAATTATGAGTCTTCTTACAGACACTAACTAAAGTCAAATTCTCGAATTAACTCATTAACAAATTAGCAAATTAGCACATTCTCAAATCAACTCATTATCACATTCTCACATTATCAACTCATCTCATCAACACATCAAAATCATGTTCAAACGCACAGCAATAAAAACCGGAACGGTCGGTTTGGTTTTCAAAAACGGAATTTAAAAATGCGCACTCACAGAGGGCGAATATTGGATGAAATCGGGCGAAACCGTTACGGAATTTGCGCTGAATGTGTATTTTACACCGCCGACAGAATTAAATATCCTACTGAAAGACAAAGCGTTGGAGCAAATGTTGGACATCATTTCCGTGCCCGATAAACATATCTGTTTGTTTTACGAAAACGGAAATTTTCAGTATGTTTTGCAACCCGGTCGTTATCCGTTTTGGAAAATGGGCACGGAACGCAATACGGTGATGATTGATATCAGCAAAATTGAAATTTCGGACGATATTCCTAAAAATTTGTTCGGAAACGCTAAACTTTTGCCGTTTTTGCGTTCGTTTACGGTGCCGGCACACCACAAAGGCATTTTGTGTACGTGGACGGAAAACATACGCAAATTTTAGACAACGGCACGTATTATTTTTGGGTAAATCCGATTCCGATTCAAGTCGTAACGGCGGATATGCGCAAACTTCAGCTCGAAATCGGCGGACAGGATATTCTTACAAAAGACAAAGCCGCGCTGCGCATCACAATTTTTACTCAATATGAAATTGTGGATATAGTAAAAGCTTTTGAGAAAAATAAAGACTACGACAAGCAACTCTATGTGAATGTGCAACTTGCATTGCGCGAGTTCGTTGGCACGCTTACGTTGGACGAAATATTGGACAAAAAAGAAGCCGTTTCCGAATTTGTGTTGGCTAATGTGAAAAAATTTGCCGAAGATTTGGGTTTGAAAATCAACAACGTCGGATTGCGCGACATAATTTTGCCCGGCGATGTGAAAGAGATTATGAATCAGGTACTTATTGCTACAAAACAAGCACAGGCAAACATCAAAATGCGCCGCGAGGAAACCGCATCCGCGCGCAGTTTGCTCAATACGGCAAAACTCATGGAAGAAAACGAAATGCTCTTCAAACTCAAAGAAATGGAATATATTGAGAAAATTGCCACTAAAATCAACAGCATCTCACTCTCCGGCGGCAGCGTAATTGTGGAACAACTCAAAGATTTATTTACGACAAAAAAATAGCAGATTTAACGCATATCTCGAAGTTCAAAATTTTCGCCGAGATATTTCTTGCGAACTTCCGGGTTGCTCGCAAGATCTTCAGCCGTACCCGATGCTAAGATATTGCCTTCGTAAAGCAGATACGCTCGATTCGTAATGCTCAGTGTTTCATGCACATTGTGGTCGGTAATCAGCACGCCGATGTTGCGTTCCACAAGCTTTTTTACGATTGCTTGAATGTCTTCCACCGCAATGGGATCCACGCCGGCGAACGGCTCGTCCAACAAAATAAACGCCGGGTTGATGGCAAGCGCGCGTGCAATTTCCGTCCGTCGTCGCTCGCCGCCGGAAAGTTGTATGCCTTTGCTTTTTCGTATGTGCGTGAGGCTAAATTCATTAAGCAGCGTTTCGGTACGCTCGTGTTGTTCTTTTTTCGAGAGTTTGGTCATTTGCAACACGCTGAGAATATTGTCTTCGACAGACAACTGACGGAACACCGACGCTTCCTGCGGCAAGTAGCCCACACCAAGCTGTGCACGTTTATACATGGGCGTTTTCGTAATTTCTACATTATCCAAAAAAACCTTTCCTGCATCCGGTTTTATCAAGCCCACCATCATGTAAAACGACGTGGTTTTTCCCGCACCGTTCGGACCGAGCAAACCCACAATTTCGCCCTGACTCACTTCTATCGACACGCCTTTAACGACCGTGCGTTTGCCGTATTTTTTTATGATATTTTCGGTAAATAATTTCACGCTGCAAATTTTTACAAAAGTATAGAAAAATGAGCAAATTATGACGGATTCGATGTTAAAAAATCAAAACTCAAAATTCTGATTCAAAATTCGATAATTATTTCTATTTTCGTGCGCGATATCGGAAATTTTCGTTGTTCGCAACTAAATGCCGCCACATGTAACCAAACAAAATGCCGTACGAGATTAATATTAGAGAGGAAGAGCTTAAAAATAAGGTTGCTGCG
>DYSM01000245.1 GCA_020718265.1 Draconibacterium orientale
TTATATAATAGCCGGATTTCTCGACCAAGCAACCAACGACACCTTTGTGCAGTGGTTTTATGCCACGAACGAACTCGTAGCAGATGCCGCACAGGTGTATTATTTTATCGAAAATAATACCTTACAATCACCTTTTTATGAGCAAGTCATTATTCCGCTGTTCGATAGATACGAAAAGGAAAAATATAAAATTCCGATAAAACCGGACACGCGCAAGAAGCCCGATAAATTCGCTCGTATCGAAGGAAACCTCGAACCGCTTAACAGTCAGGGTAGGATAATTTTCAACGTCAAAGAAAAATCAAACCCGCACATGATTCGACTTAAAGAGCAATTTGAGGCACTCACACCGCAACTCTCATTCCATGCCGACGGGCCCGACTGTATCGAAGGTGCGAATTGGATTCTTGATAAAAAAGCCGGTAAGCAAAATAAAATTGTAGGCAGTTCAAAAAAAGTATCTAAAAACCGATATTGATGTTTCTCGAAAAATCAGACTTATACAAGGCAATCAAAGCCGAAGAATTAGCGCAAATCACACGCAACGATGATACTATTGTGCTGTATGGTATGGATGCCGCTATCGCCGAAATGAAAGGCTATTTGGTAAAACACTTTCAGACGGATACCATATTCGCGCAAACCGGAACCAACCGACACGGCTTGCTCGTAAATTTCGGAATAGACATTTCAATCTACATTATCGTATCATCTGCCCTGCCCGGTCAGGATTTGGAAGACAGACGGCTGCGCTACAAACGCGCCGTTGATTGGCTCACACAGGTGCGAGACGGCGAAATACTAACCGACTTACCACTAGTAACATTCCCTGCCGATTCAAATAAAACAAGCCGCGGGGCTTATGGCGCGCCCGATAAACGTATCAATTACTTTTAAATCAGTTTTCAAACATGGCAAAAAAGCAATCTCAAAATATCATTATCAATAATGTCAATGTCCGACCGCCTTACAGAACGCGGCTCGACATCCGCCGTTGGATAGAGGCAGTGAAATCTGCCGAAGGTACTTCCAAAGACAGAACCACGCTTTTAGATATTTTTCACGACATCGTAACCACGGACGGGCATCTCAACTCTGTCATGTCCAAACGTGTGCGACCGGTAAAAAACATGCAAATCACATTCACAAAAGACAATGTGCCCGTGCCGGAAATTAACGATTTACTCAAAAAAACGTTTTTCAAAGAGCTTTTAAAACTACTTGCCGAAACAAAGTTTTACGGACATTCGCTTATTGAACTCGAATGGTACGGAGAGAAATTCAAAACGCACCTTATTCCGCGCAAGCACGTAAATCCGCACAAACAAATCGTTACACGCGAAGAACGCGGTTCGGACGGAATCAGCTATGCCGAGCATCCGTATTGTCTCGAAATCGGAAACAAAGATGAACTCGGAATCCTTGCCGTAGCCGCTTACTATACCATTCTCAAACGAAATAACTACGGCGACTGGGCTGACTTCGGCGAGGTTTACGGGCAGCCGTTTGCGCAGGGAACGTATGAAGATGATGCAACCTCCGACCTCCTGCTCGAAGCGTTTGATAAAGCCGGATTCCGACGTTATGTAATTGCACCTAAAGATGCCGAAATCGCCTACAAAGAAGCGAGTTCCGTGTCCGGTGCGGAAACGTATGATAAATTCAAATCTGCCATGAATACCGAAATATCGACGCTCATTCTCGGTCAATCCATGACAACGACCGAGGCGAGTTACGGCGGGTACGCGCAGGGCAAAATTCATAAAGACGTGGAAGCTGCCTTGCTGGTGGACGACATCGATGATGCCGTTGCCGAACTGAACGAAAAACTTATTCCCATACTTGCTCGGCTCGGATACCCGACAGAATGCGGCGAGTTCTCAGTCATTAACGAAGATAATCTATCATTAACGGAACGCATTACGATTGACACTCAGCTCGCAAACATTATACCGATTGACGATGATTATTATTATTCAACTTACGGCATACCGAAACCTGAGAACGCCGATAAAAAAGAACTGAGACAGCCGGACAAACAACCGGAAAAATCGGACAAACCAAAAGAAGATGAACCGGATGAGCCGCAGCTCTCTCTTACAAATTGGCAAAAGTTGCTTCGTTTTTTTTTTCATAAAACCGTAAACCTGTCCGACACATACAAGCCGGACGGAACATGTGAAGTCTGCGGCGGCACGCACGTGCAATTGAGTGCCGAGCTTTCAGACGATACGATTGAAAACTATTTGCGCGAGCTGCATAAAGGCAATTTCAACATGACCGACCGCGTGCCTTTGGATTTGTTTTTCAGCTATGCCGACAAATTTCGTGAGGCATTGCAAAAGGGTTACGCTAAGTCAAACCCTGAATACGACAGCCCGCACAATGTAATGAAAGCGCATTTGCGCGACAGCTTATTTGTATTTTCCGCTGCCAAATCCTTAGCCCAAAGCCGCGAAATCAGCGCGAAACTTTACGATGCTGACGGCAAAGTGAAACCCTTCAATCAATTTCGTGCCGATGTGGACGGCATCACGAAACTGTATAATAAATCTTGGTTGCAAACCGAATACAATAACGCTGTAGCGCAAAGCCAAATGGCAGGACGTTGGACAGACTTTCAGGAACGTAAGGAAACCATGCCTTACCTCGAATACCGAACCGCCGGCGATGAGCGCGTGCGCAAATCGCACCAACGCCTCAATCGTTTCAAAGCTCCGATTGACGATAAGGTTTGGGACACAATCTATCCGCCGAACGATTGGAACTGCCGTTGCAACATAGTCCAAACCGACAGCGGCAGAGGTTCCGTTGCCGAAAAGAATATCGGAACCGTGCCCAAAGAAGTCGTTACGAATCCGTTGTTTAAGCGCAACGCCGCCAAAGAAGGTAAGATATTCGACGATAACCACAGCTACATCAAAGCAAGTCCAAAACTGTCGAACTTAGATGCAGTAAAAAATTACGGCATGAAAAATTATGATAAAATGAAACGCGAGTTAAAGAAGTTTCCCGAACGTAAAAATACGATTGAAACGCCGGAACAATTCGACGAATTTTGGAACTCCAAAGCAAAAAACGGTCGCATTGAATTTGAATCAAAACTCGGTGATAAGTTGGTGTTAGATGAAAAATTCAAAAACTCACATCATGTTAGGATTAAGAAAGGTGAAGAAGATATTCGTTACATATATCTTGACAGGTATAACGATATTGCGACAGACGCAGATGAAATATGGCTAAATAAGCAAGCTAACGAACAATATGTGTATATTAAATACTATAATGATAATGCCTATGCGATGGTTGTAAATTCTAAATCTATGCGTGTAATGACATTACATACAATAGATAACAATGATACAGCTTTGAAATACAGAACGGGAATATTGCTTTTAAAAAATAAAAACAGACTGTAAATGGCTAATAAAGGCATTCAACCCGGCACCGTATTACAATCTGTTAATACTGCAAATATAAATCAAAAATGAATACACCACACATTTCCATCGAAGAAATTTTTAACTTTTTTGACGAAATAACCGTAAAAGCGCAGGGCATTGCCGAACGCTTTGCCGATGATAATTTTCAGGGGCAGGCATGGCAAGGCACTTCGCCATGGCGGAAACTCAAAAACGGCGCAAAAGATAATTCATTCGGGCGCAAGTCGCAAGGTATTCTCATCGGCACAGGGCGACTGCGCCGCTCCGTGCGAACCGTAAAAACAGGGCGTTGGGCATTTACCTTTGCAAGCGATGCACCTTATGCCCAAGCGCATAACGAAGGCTTTACAGGCAACGTAAGCGTGCGCGCACATAAACGCGAGCAAAAAGGCATCGTGTCCGTAGCAAGCATCAAAACTAAAAAATCCCGAAACATAGAAACCGGAATCGGCACTATTGACGTGCAGGCGCATACTCGAAAAATGAATCTGCCCGCACGACAATTCATGCCCACCGCACGGCGCGAAAGCCCTGTGCTCGACCTTCAATTTCAAAAAATGATTGAAACAGAATTTGCAAAACTCCAAAAGAAATTCAAATGACACACATTTTCACAGACATCCAAAACAAAATCAGAACCGATGTGCCCGAAATCGCTTGGATAGACATTGACGAAGCGCAATTTGAGGCATTCGGCGAAAATGCGCCTGTAGACTATCCGTGTGTACTGGTGGACATACCCTCGGCCGCTTATGAACAGCAACTCAGTTTAGCCCAAACCGCAAACCTCACCGTGCGCATCCGTGTAGCCTTCCGTGTATTCGAGCGATTAAACGATTTAGTGCCCACTGAGTTTCGAGACGAAGCTCTGGCACATTTCGACATTTTGCAAAAGGTCATTCGTGCAGTGCACGGCTTGCACTCCGAACATTACGGACAGCTCATTCGGCAGTCGTTTACCAAAGGACAAAGCATCGACCCAAAAATCTACGATGTTGCATACACCTGCACCATGAACGACAAATCACTCCAACCCGACGAGACCGAAATAACGCTCACAAACGCGTTCCAAATCCCGAAACACTAAAACCCCCGCAAACAAAAAAACAACGCAACCTAAGCGAATTTAAAAACTATTTAAAAGGTCTCACATCTCATATCTCACATCTAAAATCTCACATCTCATGTCTCAATTCACAAAAACCGCAAACGGAGCCGTGCTGTT
>DYSM01000246.1 GCA_020718265.1 Draconibacterium orientale
TCATTCACTTTTTCGTTAATTTTATTGATAGTTGTTCCTCTGACATAAAAGGTTTTTGCTTGGTTCATTACACGTAAAACAGATTCATATACAGCATGTTGTCTGTCCGAAAATTTGCCGTTTACGGGAATGGAACGAGTCGTATCCGCTGCGTATCCTGCAAATTCTGCACCGAAATCCAGCAAAATCAAATCGCCGGAAGCGCAAATTTTATCATTTTTTACATAATGCAATGCGCAATTGTCTTTTCCCGATGCCACAATCGGCTCGTACGCGTGTCCGTTCGCACCTTGTCGGATGAACTCGTGCGTAATTTCAGCCTCAATTTCATATTCCATTACGCCGGGTTTCACAAATTTCAGCACGCGATGAAACGCATCAGCGGTCATTTGGCACGCTTTTTTTATCAATTCAATTTCTTCCGGTTGCTTTATCAGGCGCAAATCGCGCAAAATCGGCGCAAGACGTTTAAAGTTATGAAGCGGAAATTGTTGTTTTAGTGCCTCAATCAGTCGCAAATCCGCTGTGCGAAACGGCGATACGTGTTTGATATTTTCATTCGTGTTTAGATATATGTGTTCGGAACTTAAACAATGTTCCGATACAACTGATTCAAAATCAGATAAATATCTAATATTTTTTACACCGGAAATGTCTTTGGCTTCATCTTGCGTGAGTTTGTGTCCCTCCCAAATTTCGAGGGCAGGGTCGGGTTTTAGGATAAATAAAAATTCAGAAATTTCGCCTAAATCATTTTTTTTTAGCAAAAGTTTTGTGTCTTCCTGCTCAATTCCGGTGAGATAAAAAAGGTCGGAATTTTGTCGGAATGTGTGATTTTGGTCGCCGTTTCGGAACATTCTGTCGTTGGATGTGAGCACGGCAACGGACGAATTGTCCATTTTTGTAGCAAGACGAATGCGGTTTTGTATAAAGAAGGAAGTCGGAATTTTCGGGTATCTCATGGCGTATGCTGTGATTTGAAAAACGAGAATATGTTCGGTAACATACTGTTAATATCTAATAATTTATATTTTTGTTGTTACGGAATTTTCAATGTTTAGAATACAAAAGTAGCGTTTCCGAACGAATTTTCATTAAAAAAAATAAACAAATAATTCAATATGAGTACATTTTTAAAATCAACTGTCGGAAAAAAAGTTGTAGTTAGTTTGTCAGGACTGTTCTTGCTGACATTTTTAGGCGTTCACTTAGCCGCAAATCTCTTTTTACTTGCCGGACCGGATGCCTACAATGCCGCTACGCATTTTATGGACACCAATCCGATAATTCAAATTATGCAACCTGTTTTGGCGTTAGGATTTTTGCTTCATATTTTCTACGCCGTATTTATGGAATTGAAAAACCGAGCATCGCGTCCGCAAAAATACGGCAAACGCAGCAACGAAGGCAACAGCACTTGGGCTTCGCGCAATATGTTTGTGTTGGGTTTCATTATTTTCTTTTTCTTAGTCGTTCATATTTTCAATTTTTTTGCAAAAATGAAATTTGGCGAAATGGCTGAAGTAACTGTCGGCGGCGAGGTTATGCACGATGCTTACGGACTTGTAGCCGGCTTATTTACGACCGATATTTTTACCGGTTCGCATTTTGTATTTTCAATTTTCTACATATTTGCGGCAGTTGCGTTAGGTTTACACTTGCATCACGCTTTATGGTCGGCGTTTCAAACCATCGGCATGAGCAACCAAATTTGGCGCAAACGCCTCAGCATCTTGGGCGATGTGTATGCCATAATTATCGGAGCCGGTTTTGCTATCATTCCGCTGTATTTCTTGATATTTGCGTAGAACAGATTAGATGTTTGATATTAGAAATTTTCAGTAAGATGGCAGAATACAATAACATCATAATGCAAGTAAAACAAAATGTGTTATCGCTTGACAAACAGGCAGAAATCATGCTTTATGGTTCTCGTGCAAGGAAAACAGCGCACGAAGAGTCCGATTGGGACTTCATAGCTTTTGTTGAAAATGACGTAACCGAGCAGCATCGACAAAAATTGACAGAACTTGTTTTTGAAACAGAACTACGAACCGGAGAAATTATTTCGGTACAATTGTTTTCTAAGAATCAAAAACAAATTTATGCGTCAAGTCCGTTTTTTAAAAATGTGTTTAGAGAAGGAATATATGTGTAGAAAAAATTCTCAATACTAAATACTTACTACTCAACACTAATATAAAAAAAATAAAAATAATATGTCAAAATTAGATTCAAAAATTCCGCACGGAAAATTGCAAGATAAATGGGCGCACTACAAAGCCCACCAAAATTTGGTAAACCCCGCAAATAAACGCAAACTCGATGTGATTGTGGTCGGAACAGGACTTGCAGGTGCCGCCGCTGCTGCAAGTTTGGCAGAACTTGGTTTTAAAGTCAAAAACTTTTGCTACCAAGACAGTCCGCGACGTGCACACAGCATTGCCGCACAAGGCGGAATCAATGCCGCAAAAAACTATCCGAATGACGGCGACAGTGTTTACAGACTTTTTTACGACACCATCAAAGGCGGCGACTATCGCGCACGCGAAGCAAACGTCTATCGCCTTGCCGAAGTGAGCAACGACATTATTGACCAAGGCGTTGCACAAGGCATTCCGTTTGCCCGCGACTACGGCGGACTGCTCGACAACCGCTCATTCGGCGGCGCATTGGTTTCCCGCACATTCTATGCACGCGGGCAAACCGGACAACAACTTCTGCTCGGTGCTTACAGCGCGCTCAGCCGACAAATCGGGCTGAAAAACATTGAAATGTACAACCGCACCGAACTCATGGACATTGTTATTGTGGACGGTCGCGCACGCGGAATTGTTACTCGAAATCTAATCACGGGCGAAGTCAAAAGCCACTTCGGACACGCCGTTGTGCTTGCCACAGGCGGATACGGCAACGTGTATTTCCTGTCCACAAATGCGATGGGCTCAAACGTCAGCGCGGCTTGGAAAGCCTACAAAAAAGGTGCAATGTTTGCCAACCCTTCGTTTGTGCAAATCCACCCGACAGCTATCCCGCAACACGGCGAATTTCAGTCTAAATTGACTTTAATGAGCGAAAGTTTACGAAACGACGGGCGAATTTGGGTACCCAAAAAGAAAGAAGATGCCGAAGCCGTCCGCGAAGGCAAACTGCGCGCCGAAAATATTAAAGACGAAGACCGCGATTTTTATCTTGAAAGAAGATATCCCGCATTCGGAAACCTCGTTCCGCGCGATGTAGCCGCGCGTGCTGCCAAAGAACGCTGCGACGCCGGTTTCGGTATCGAAAATAATACCACGAAAGAAGGTGTGTATCTGGATTTTAAATATGCAATTGAACGGCTCGGAAAACCGCTTATCGAAGCCCGATACGGAAACCTCTTCGATATGTACGAACGCATCACCGGCGACAATCCGTATGAAACCCCGATGAAAATTTATCCCGCCGTGCACTACACCATGGGAGGCTTGTGGGTGGACTACGAATTGCAATCCACCATACCCGGTCTGTTTATCGCCGGCGAAGCAAATTTCTCCGACCACGGCGCAAACCGCCTCGGCGCATCCGCATTGATGCAAGGCTTGGCTGACGGCTATTTTGTGTTGCCATACACGGTTCAAAATTATTTGGCTTACGAAATCGGCACCCCGCGCATGAATCCCGCCGACAAAAAAGAGTTTAAAGAAACAGAAGAAGAGGTTAGAGTACATGTAAATAAACTCTTGAATATCAAAGGAAAACAATCTGCCGACACCTTCCACAAAAAACTCGGAAAAGTGATGTGGGACAAAGTCGGTATGGCTCGCGATGCCAAAGGACTCAAAGAAGCAATTGCGGAAATACAAAAAATTCGCAAAGAATTTTGGAACGATTTATACATTCCCGGCGAACCGGCAACGCTCAACGCGGAGCTTGAAAAAGCAAACCGCGTGGCAGATTTCATCGAACTTGGCGAACTCATGGCACGCGATGCCCTGGTGCGCGACGAATCGTGCGGCGGACACTTCCGCCTCGAACACCAAACCGAAGAAGGCGAAGCAAAACGCAACGACAAAGATTTTATGTTCGTAGGCGCGTGGGAATACAAAGGCGAAGGCAAAGACCCCGAATTGCACAAAGAAGAATTGAAATACGAAGAAATAGAAGTCAAACAACGCAATTATAAAACGGCGTAAGTTTCATTTTATCATAACTTTATAAAATTTGAAGTGTGGATTCTTTGGAGTTGATATTTTCTCAACATTTGAAAAACCGTTTAATTGAACGTAGTATAAAAGAAGAATGGATATTAAATACTGTTGATAATTTCGATAAAAAAGTTGAAATTGCAGATGACGAATTCTATTTCTACAAAAGAATCAGTGCTAATGAAAATCGAGTTCTTAAAGTAGTTATAAACCCTATGAGTAAAATAATTGTTACTGCACATTTCGACAGAACATTCGCAAAAAAAATAAATTTATGAAAATTTCTTACGATAAAGATGCTGACGTCCTTTATATCCAAATATCAGAAAATAAAGTATTTGACAGCGAAGAAAAAGATAAAAATGTGGTAGTGGATTACGATACAGACAACAATGTTGTCGGCATTGAAAT
>DYSM01000247.1:0-2438 GCA_020718265.1 Draconibacterium orientale
GTGATGATACACAATTTCGTGTCGGGTTTTTCTTTACGCAGGTGTTCGCAAAGTTCTAACCCTGTCATTGGTTGCATGTTAATGTCTGCAAACACGATGTCAATTTCTTGTTTTCGGGCTATTTTAAGTGCCTCCACGCCGTTCTTTGCCTCAAAAATTTGGGTGTCAAGTCCGATATTTTGTAAATTTTTTACAATGCCGTCTCGTCCGAAGGTGTCATCTTCTGCAACGAGAATTTTAAGTGTTTGTGTTGTCATGTTAATTTTTTTATGTTAAAAAAGTGAGAAAAAGCGTTTTTCCGGAATTTCTATGTCGCAAGCATAACCGTATTGGGGGGCAGTTTGAATGGAAACGGTTCCGTTCAAATGTTCAACTAAATCCTTAATTCTGCTCAAACCTCTTCCGGCGTCTGCCGAATTTAAGTCGGACGCACCTTTGCCGTTATCTTGGTAATTTAGCGTTATCTTGCGTTTTCTTATGTTGATGTTAATTTTCACAAGGCTTGCTTCGGCGTGTTTTATGGCATTCAATATCAACTCTTGCACACTGATATATACCAGTGTTTGCAGCTCGGTTGATAAGGATTTCCATTTTTCGTCGGTGATGGAGTTTAGATAGGCAAGTTTTTCTTTAAAGTAAGGTCGGAATTCGATTACCAGAGCTTCTATTTCCTGGTGTGCAGTTGTTTTTTCAAAATCGGGCAGAAATTGCAGGTGTGCAAAACGGCGTGCTTCGGTGCCGAGTTCGTTCAATTTGCTTGCTAAAACTTCGGCAGGCAACTCGTTGATTTGTTGTGAAATCGCCACTAATGTGTTACCCAAGGGGTGAAATTTATCGAAGTTTTTGGCGCGTATTTCTTCAATTTTTTTCATAAAGCGTTTTGAACTGCGTCTTTTATATATATAGGTTAGTAATCCGACTGCAAAGATAAAAAAGGTTACAATAATCGCTGTGTTCTTTAACTGAGACTCTTTTTCGAAATTATCAAGTTTTAATTCTGAGATTGTTGCATCTTTCTCGTTGGATTGAAATTCCTCTTCAAACAATGCGATATGGGAAAGCGTTTTTTGATTTTTAAGACTATCGTTGAGGTTTAAAAATCTATACGTGTTTTTGTAAGCATTCTCGTAGTCTTTTCTTAAAAGATATAGGTCTGCAGCATTAGACAAAGCTCCGAGTAACTCCTCGTTATTTTGGGATATTGTGCTCAAATCAATGGCAGATAAGCAATATTCAATTGCCTTTTCGACATTGTTTATGCTTTTGTAATAATTACTTATGCTGTTTAAAACGCTGATTTCAGTTCTTTTATTTTCAATGGTTATTGCTATTGATTGAGCTTTGTTGAAGTATAAAAAAGCTGAATCATTTTCCTTTATTTCTAAAAATAAATCGCCTAAATTTTTTAAATCTGTGGCTAAATCGTTTTTACTATCTATTTCAGTATCAATCTTAACCGCTTTTTTTAGTAAAACTATAGCCGAGTCGTTCTTCCCTAACACTGAATACGCTGATGCCTCATTGTTATAGTAGTGAGACAGATGCTTTGGGGTTGCAATTGGTTTTACTGTATTGTATGCCTCTTTAAAATAATCTGATGCCTTTTTACTGTTTCCCAGATATAAGTGCACGACACCGATGTTGTCCAACGGCGAGTATTGCTCCTCTATGGTGCCGTATTTTTTGAAGATTTCTGCAGCTTTTTGTAAGTTTTTCAGAGATTCCTCTAAATTTCCGGTCATTATGTAATACATTCCAAAATTATTATAGCAGTATGCTTGCTTAACAGTTGCATTGTTTTTAGAATATATTGCGAATGCTTTTTGTGTATAACCATTACCAATTTCATGCAACCCTGCAGTTGTATATGCATCGCCAATATTCAACAGGCAATCTGCAATTCCCAACGGATTGTCTATTTCTCTGAAAATACTCTCAGAGTCCTTGTAATTTTTAATTGCTTTTGGATAGTTTGAAGTATGTACATACATTACGCCTAAAATTTTAATCGCCTCAGCTCGCCCGTAATCGTACTCTATTTTTTGCGAAATGACGAGTGATTCAGAGATGTATTTTTTTGTAAGAACAGTGTCAAACGTGCAGTATTCTTCGGCTAACTTATTGAGCGTATGAACTCTCGTAGTATCTTCAATATTGGTTTTAAGAAGTCTTGTCAGTTTGTTAATTTTTTCAGTATCCTGCCCAAAGATGTTTGCTGCGATAACTAAAAATGGGATGATTACAATTACTTTTTTCATATTAATATGTTTAAACTGCACAAAAAAAAGGAAAAAGAATGCGAATAAATATCTGAATACTTGCATGTTATAATTCGTTTAAGTAAGAAAAAAACGTTTTTGGGTGATACAAATATAATTATTTTTTGCACTAAAAAATTAGTTTATCAAAAAAAAGTCGTTTATCAAAAAAAGTCGTTT
>DYSM01000247.1:2538-4596 GCA_020718265.1 Draconibacterium orientale
AAAAAAAGTCGTTTATCAAAAAAAGTCGTTTTTTATACAAAAAAAGCCGGAGTGCATGTGCAACTCCGGCTTCGTTTGGTCAGCAAATTTGAAAAATTTTACGCACATTCTACTTGTTCAAAAGTGTTACGTTTCCTGTTTCGTGGAAATATTCGCCGTCGTCGAAACGTCCGAAACATTCCCAAACGAATACATCGGTAGCAAGAATTTTGTGATTGAAATAGCCGTTCCAGCCTTTTTCGTAGCTTTCCGATTCAAAAATTTGAACACCGCGGCGGTTGTAAATCCTTAATCTGTATTGACTTACAGGACTGCTGAAAACCGGATAAAATACCGAAAACTTGTTGGTTTGCGCCGCCCATTCGCCGCTGTTTTCGCCAAACACGTCGGGTGCAAATGCCGTAGGTGCTGTAATTTTGTAAAGTTTGTCAATTATTTGAATGCTTTGATTTGCAAAATCGCTTTTGCATACCGAATTGCCTGAGCTTTTGAGTGTTATGGAATATTGTCCGCTGCGTTCATACTGATGTAAGGGATGTAATTTTTCTGACGAATTTCCGTCGCCAAATACCCATTCGTATTCCGTTGCTGCTGAGCTTGTGTTTGCAAATTTGATAGTTTCGCCTGTGTAAAGTCTTTGTGCTTTGTCGATTACGAACTCCGATTTCGGACTTTCAACTACGGTTACCGTCATTTGTTTTTGTTCAAAATTTGTGCCCGAATACGCTTTTATGCGCACCGTGTAAGTTCCGGCTTGTTCAAACGTGTGTGTAACGGAAACTTGATTTTCGACAGATTTTTCGCCGATTTCCCAAACCACGCGGTCGTAATTTTCCGATAAATTTTCGAGCGTTACCGTGTGCGGCGTGCATCCGAACGGCGAGTCGCACGAAAATTCTGCCTTCAGCGTTTTGTCGGTTTTATCGGCGGTCGAATTAGTTATGGTATTGTTATCAGTCGTTACCAAATATACAGGTGAAGTATTTGATGTTCTGACTGTTACACTTTCATAAGCTTGCGGATGTTTCAAATTTATTACGGCGTTCGGACTTACAACATTTACTGTAACCGGCTCGGTTTCAGGCTCGGTTATCGGCGTTTCAGCTTTTTTTGCATTGTGCATTTCGGCGACTTGCTTCGAAATAATATCGAAATGTTGTTGCTCCGTTCTGTCAATTTTGTTGTGCGGAACAAAGTATGCAACCACCGATACAACAAATACTACGGAAATTATAGTAATCAATTTTCCGCTGACGAATTGGAATTTTCCGACACGTTTGGCTTCGCGCAGCACATTGTCGCGCACATAAGCGGGCGGCTGCTCGGTGTAATCGTTCAATTTGTCTTTAAACAAGTCTTCGATTGAATTTGGGCGTTTCATGCTTTATCTTTTGTTATGGATTGTTGGTGTTCCGAAACTCGCCTTTCGGCACGTATTTTGGAAAGTTCCTCCAATCGAATTTGTATCATTTTTTTTGCTCTCGAATATTGCGATTTCGATGTGTTTGCATCTATTTCCAACAGTTCGGCTATTTCTTTATGTTTGTAACCTTCAATGGCATACATACAAAAAACGGCTTTGTAACCTGTCGGTAATTTGTTGATAACGCTCATGAGTTCTTCTGTAGTGTATTCATTTTCAGTAACTTCATCTTCCGAAAGATACGTTTTCGCCAGCGGCTCAATATCTGTGGTTTGGTTGTGTTTTTTGTTTTTGTGAAACAGGCTGATTGCCGTATTTATGATGATGCGTTTCATCCAGCCTTCAAACGAACCGCTACCCGAAAAATCGGATATTTTCGTAAGAATTTTAACAAAACCTTCTTGCAGAACATCCTGAGCCTCAGCACTGTTAGCCGTGTAGCGCAGACACAACCCGAACATCACCGGCGCGTAAACATCGTACAGTTCTTTTTGCGCGTTTGGGTCGTTTTGTTTGCAACGTTCTATAATTTTCTCTGTTCGATTCATTTCAACTAACCTAAGGACTGTATTTTGTAAAAAAAGGTTGCATGAAAAAGTGGGAAAGTTTGTAAAGTTCTTAAAGTTTGTAAAGTT
>DYSM01000248.1 GCA_020718265.1 Draconibacterium orientale
ACAAATTAATGCGCAGATTCGGCAATTCGATTGAAACTGTGGGGTTTGTTTCCATGATGATGAAATTTTTGATATTTATAAATAAAAAAAAGGTGCTTGCTACCTGCTATCAAACTCTTTCATCAAGGGTTGCATACGCCATTACAACGTATGCACAGGGCAAACACCTAAATATTTTAAAATTACAAAGCATAAAAAATGCCCGCAACTGCTGTATAGTTCGGGCAAATATTTTCGCTTTGCCCTTGATGATAAAAGTTTGATAAAGCAAATGTAAACAAGTTTTTTGAATGTGCAAAAAAAATTGTTTTATGCTTATACACCCGTACGTACGGGTTGTAAAATATGCCTATTATTTATGAAACAACCCGTACGTACCCCCTACCCGTACACAACCCTTACACAATGCGGGTTTGCGTACGTACGGGTTGTTTTAACCCGTACGCACTTATTTTGTAACATACTGAAATAGAAGGGCTTGTATTTTTGTGTTTTTTTACAACCCTTACATAACCCTTACATGAAGCACGTACGGGTTGTGTAAGGGTTACGGCAACCCGTACGTACCGAAAGCCGCATTGTACAAGGGTTGTGTACGGGTTGTAAGGGTTGGTGTGTTTTTTTTAATTTTAAAATTTTATTCTATACCGTGTAATATAAAAATATATAGTTATATAAGGTATAATTTAAGAATAGTAAAGATTGAAATTTTGAATTTAATCCCTCAAAACAAGCCCGTGGACAAACGATTGAAAATTTCTGAATGGTAAGTAAAGATTTTAAAGGAAATTTGAGGGTATATCCGGCGTTTTTTCGAGTTTCGGGCTGCTTAAGAACTTAAAAAGCAGTTACACAGTTTTAGAAACAATAAAAAAGCCGCAAATTTTGAGTTTTGCGGCTTTTTAAGTTTGGATTTATAACGATTTTGGCAACATGAGCAAAAACGGTAAACACCGTTCCCAATGTAAAGCGTAATAATTGTAACCGAGTGCGATGTTTTCATAATACGCGGGGCGGTTGTCCCAATAGTATTTTTCGGAATTTACAGACCACGCCGACATGCCGAGTTTTGAGACTAAAAACCATTTCTCAATAAGCCGCGCCGCGCGTCCGTTGCCGTCAATAAACGGATGTATTTTTGCCGTCCAAAGATGTATCATTGAGGCATAATAAAACGTTTCTTTGTGACTCAAATCGCGCTTTAATAGGGTGTCAATATCGGTAAAAAGTTTTGTAAACTCGGCTTTTAAAAATTGTGGTTCAACGGCTAAATATACCGGTCGGGCGGTTCGGCTGTCGCGGATGCCCACTTGCTCTTTACGGAGCGTGCCCCGCTCTTTGGCGGGTAAAATTGTTTTGGCTAAAATGCCGTGCGATTTCAGAAAATTTGTGCGATTGAGTGTGTTTTCGGATGCAAATTTATAGGCTGACATTAAATTTTCTATTTCCTGAACTTCTTTTTTCTTTACCGAATTAGGTTTGTCTTTATTTCGGAAAAAACTGTTTACATCAAGCGTATTGCCTTCAATTTTAGACGAATACAGCGACGATGCAATAATGTAATATTCAAAATCTTCTAATGTAAACTCGGTTTTTGAGCGCAAACTGTTGAACACATCAAGCCAATCAACAGAAACTTTTTTACTGTATTCGTCTAAATATTCGGATGTTATGAATTTTAAATGTTTGCTCATTTCTGAAATGTTTTTACAAAAATAGAAAAAATACTGCAAAGTATTATTTTTGAATGTAATAACCTTTGTAATTTATTTTTCTGCCTGTTTGAAATTTGTGTTTTATAAGGAATAAGCCCAAACTTTCGGGCGACATGTTGGCGTTTATGCCTTCTTGTTTGAGCGATTTCAACATATCGGACGCGGACATGAGTACGCCTGTATCTTTGTCAGCAGGTTTAAAGCGGCTGAGTATGATATTCTGTGAATTATGATTCTCATTCACGTAACGTGCGTTTTGTGTTCGCAAATCGGCATAGTCGCATTCGTAAGTCAATAACGTTTTATCATTCTCACGTTGCGCTTTAAATATTCCATGCGTAGCTTCACCCCACAATTGCCGTAAATCAATATCTTTTGTATATTTCGCGTAATTGATACGTCCGCCAAGTTCGACGGATAAAAGGCGGCGTTTCATAGCATCGTCGTCGTCGAGTAAAAAACCGGGCTGGCGTTCCCTATTCGCTTTGTTCGTGGAACCTATGAAATTAACTTGCCTCTCATAGGTTAGATATTGTTTTGCCTTTTTGTTATAAGCCTGCCCGCCTTCAGCTGCGGTGTAGCTTTTGAACATCAAGTATCTTTTTTGCGACAAAGGCAGCTCATCCCAATCAATTACAAATTTTGAGCTTGATATTCCCGACATGTCTATAAAACTGCTGTTCTCCCCTATTCGCACATAATAATTTTCAAATTCCGGTAAACTAAACAGCCACTTGTTTATATAGCTTTTACCGGAACCGCCAAGCGGCTCTATCCACAATAACATGGCATCGTTTTTACCGATGTGCAAAGCCTGCCCGACAGCTTTATACAGCCACTTTCGTAGGTAATACTCAAGTCGTTTTTGATAAAATCCACTTTCGCGGTCTCCAAAATCGTAAGCGGGTATGCAGTCCGATAATTGATGTATAAGTTTTTCGCCTGTGTAATCTTCGGCAAGTTTTTGAAATAAATCCTGTAACGGGTTAAACGCTTTAACTACCGTTATGTTTTTGTTTTGAAAATTCATAAATTTTTGAAAATGTGATAAATTATATTTCTCAGAATCAGCATTATACTGTAATTCTTCTGTGGTAAAAGAAGTGTCATTTCTATTGATAAATATCTCTTTTGTAATTTCATTTTGCCGTATTTCGTAGGTTAAAAGATATTCCCGTAACCGTTCGCCCGCAGACAGTTCTACATCATCGGAACCTGTAACATAGGCCGTCAGCATTCGTTTAGACAGTTTGAATTGGTCAGCCCACTTGTCTATGGTTGTGATTTGTAGATATTGTTCAAAATGTTCGTGTAATAGTTTGCACACGTTTTGCAATACCGGCACGCGCAAAATTGTGTTTACATTCAATTCAATTGCGCGGGTAGCTCGCTGTAAAAATGCTGTATAGTTTTTCATGCGCTACAAGAATTTTATGCGTAAATCGTCGCCTGATGTTATGATTATGTTGAACATTTCAAACAGTCGGCTGTATGTTCGCGCGGAATACATGCGTTTGAAGTCTGACAATATATAATTAGATGTCGCATGTGTACGCCGTCCGGAAAATAAAAGCTCATGCCGTTCATGTAAAATCGTTTCAATCGGTTTCATGGAGTTTCCAAAATTCTTAACCTCTTTACTTTCGATACCAATTTCATCAATGTAAACATCAACATACATCGAATCATTTTTTACAAAGCGTTTCCCGGCTTCGGTTGATAGTCGCATCAAACCGGCAAAGCCTTTGGTATGTGCAACATTTTCAATATCGAACGCTGTAATTAGGTTGTAGTCTGCATTTTGGTTATATGCTTTGCAAAAAGCATTGAAAACATATTGAAACGAAAATGTTTTTGAACGTCCCGAGTTCCCTATAAGTAGAACACCTTTGCGAAATGAATACGGGATTTTGCGCCCGTCGGAAAATTGTAACCATTCGTTTTCAAACTCCGGTGTTTGATTGAAATACATTGTAAGCAAACGATATACGCGTTTAACTTCGTCATCGTAAATTATTTTTTCGTCGCGGTTTTCAAGTATCGTTTTTGCACGATTATGAACAAATAATTTTGCATCGTTGAGCGGCATAATTTCAGGATATTTTGCGGCGGTTGTGCTGTCAAATTTGCGGGGGTTCTGAATAATTGCGTTTATCTTGGTCAGGCTCATGCTGTATCGTATTTGTGGGTTTATAATTGATGTACTTAGCTAAATTTTCAGATTTTGTAATAAATTCGGGACGTAAAATGCCGTCATTTTCTCGCAGATATTTGTCTGTCATTGCGTTTTTCATTATGGTTTCGTAATCGGCTAAACTGTAAAGTGCAAAGCTCTCATAAAACAGTTTTCGACTTTTTGCATCGCCTTTGTAACGTTTACCGGTATGTTTATTGAAAATACCTATAAACGTCATATACGGAGAATCTTTCACATTTTGGTCTATCCATAACAAAAAAATGTAGAGTTCATCTTCCTCGCTTTTGCTCATAAGTCCAAATTCGGCAAAGCGTTTTAAAACATTTTCGTATGGATGTATCATTTGCGCAGCTCTTTTAATGCGTTTCTGTACGCGGTATTAAACTCTTTTTTCTTGCATCGGTGTTCAACATTTTTAATTGTAGCCGTTGGCATTAATTTTGCTTTTATAATGTTTACAACCGAAAATAAATTTGTATTCATTACCGAAATGTATGTGTTATCCGGCATGATTTTGTAAAGTGTTTCGGCATCTTTACGATAAATAGGGCGTTTGCGTGGCATAATTTCATTTTTTTTGGACATAATCAGACATTTTTTCGTAGGCGTTAACTAAATTTTTCATTATGTTTTTTGTATCGTTAAGTTCTTTTTGCATGGTTT
>DYSM01000249.1 GCA_020718265.1 Draconibacterium orientale
GAGATTTGAGATATGAGATTTGAGATATGAGATATGAGATATGAGATATGAGATTAAGGTTTCAGTTTACAAGTTTCAAATTACAAATTACAAAAAATCAATCACATGAACTCAATTATCATTCCAATTTTAGCACTCACATTGTTCGCGGCGGCGTGCGGCGTCGGTTCGGATTCGGCTTCCGACAGCACTAAATCTGCCGAACTTTCAACCTTAGTTTTGCTCAAAGAAGCAGACCTCGAAGGCTTGTCGGCTGAGGAATTACGCCTGAAACGCAACGAAATTTTCGCACGACACGGATATATTTTCAAAGACAAAGCTTTGACCGGGTATTTTTCCAAATTCGACTGGTATAAACCTCAAAATAAAGATGTTACAGCAATGTTGAGCGAAACGGAGCGCAAAAATTCAGAGCTTATCAAAACCATGGAAGCGAAGGCAAATTCAGCCTCATCGGACACGGAAAATGCAAGTTTTTCGACGTTTGTAAATTTGTTCAAAAAAATGGACAAAACACCTTTTAAAATTTCAAATGCCGATTAGACAAATCACAGCCCGAAAGAAATATCGAAAGTGGATGCCGAAAAATATCTTGATGCAAAAATTGAGTATATCTCTGAAACAGATTGTGATAACCTGAACTACTCTACCGTTGCGCGTTTCGACATTTAGGACAGAGAACTTGATTTGGTCGGCTTGATAGTTCACGAAGGTATGTGTCCGTCGCCCGCGGTTTACGACGAATTTATTCTTTATGTGTTCACAACGGACGGAAAATTTATCGACAAAATGAATATTGCGTATGCGCGCGGCGGCATGGGCGACATGGAACTCAGCGAGGCAATTTGGGACGGCAAAAAAATGACACGCCTTGTAGAAATTGAAACGGGCGAAGACGGTCCGGAAGGTTTGGAATTGACCACAACCAAAAAGACTTACGAAATCATTTTTGACCTCGAAGGCTCGATGATTGAAACCGAAATAAAGAAAAAAGGCGGCAAAGAGCGCGGATGAGCGGGTTGAAAGTTTGTAGAGACGCAAGGTTTGCGTCTAAGAGCAAAGGAAAGTTCATAAATTTAGAGCCGCTCGTGAAGGCGGCTCTTTCTTTTTCATTTGAAATATCTAACTCGAAAAAAAAAATATCAAATCAGCATATCAACAAATCATCTCATCATCAAATCAGCACATTATTTCAACTCACGAATTTCCAATTTCTCAAATTTTATAGTTTGAAAATTGCATACACGCAAACCGATTTTGTCCATATCGTCCCACGTAATCCACGAGTCGCGCTTGAGCTTGTCCACGAGTAAACCGTTGTAGTAATATTCTATTTCGCCGTCTTTGCGCACAATTTTGATAACAGCTTTGTCGCTTGGCGGTTGCTCGCCGGAATATAAGCCGGTGTATTCAAACGTTCCGCTCACAACCGTGCACATTCGCGCCTGATTACCGTTTTTCACTTCAAAGGTGTGATATGTTTCATTATCAAGCAGATACATAAGTCCAAATGTGCCGTCACCTTTTTCGCGGCGCAAAATTCTTGCGGTTAAAGTAAGTTCGTAATCGGCAATTTTTTCAAATTCTTTTGGTATCCAAGCTGTTGCCCAGTAACAATAGTCGTCGATATTGACTTCCATTTCGTAGCCGCCGTCTTTAAATTCGGCGTGTTTTTCCACGCTGCGTTTCTCCGTCCAAGGTGCAAGCGGTGCGTCAAACGGATTTTCAAACAAAACAGAATTCTTGGTTAAATCGGTGATTTTCAAATTATCAAATGCAACAATCTGCTTTCCTGCGACTGCAACCGAATATTGTGTCGCTTTTAGTCCGAACATATTTCCTTTTGATATTAATGTTCCGTTGATAAAATACTGAAATTCATTACCTTTTACAACGACCTTCAGCTTATTCACACTATTTTCGCCGACAATTACGGCGGTATTTGTAGCCCAGTCCGGGTTATCCTGCCATTTTCCGCCGATTGAGAACCCGTAACGCACATCGCCGTTGGATTTTAAAAAGAAATATCCGAAATTATTCGCATTTGTGCCGATATACAAACCGTAACTGTCCACATTTCCCGATAATTTTTTTGCATCAATTTCAATACTATAATGCTCCGGCAACGCAATTGTATGGTCTATATACTCTATTTTATCTCCTTCTTTCTGAACGTTAAAAACAAATTGATGTTCTTCCGGATATTGCCCTGTGCCTTCAACATTTGAAAAGCTCCACGAATTGGTATTTGAATCAAATTCTTCAACAAAAACGACCGGCGTGTGCAATGCAGAAATTAACTTTGGCACAAAAATTAATGCAACCACAGCAACAGCTACACCAATGATAATCAGTTTTTTACGTTTTTTCTTATCTGCTTCATCCACTTCCGTTTTTACTTGGCGATACAGTGCATCGACTTCGGTTTTCGAGAGCGAAGTCATTTCAACCAGAGCTTCTTTTGTAGCTTTGTGATATTCTTGTTGCTCGAGTTCTTTGTCGCGGTCTAAAACGCGTTGTTTCAGTAACTCTAAAATCAATTTATCTTTGTGCTTGCTCATAACCCTTATTTTATATCGAAAATTCGTTACAAAGTTAAAAATACGAAAATTAATTCAAATTTTAAAATATGTTTTTTAAAACATGTAAAAAAAATGATCTTTTCTTATTGATATTTTTACATTTGTACTTCTTTTTCTCAAACTTAATTTTTAAAATTGTAAAAAATTACAAAATATACCATGAGCAGAAAAATTATAGAAGTTGATCAGGTTGTCATAAAATTTGCCGGCGATTCCGGAGACGGAATGCAACTCACCGGCACACAGTTTTCGCACACAACAGCACTTTTGGGTGAAGATGTTTCTACATTTCCCGATTATCCGGCTGAAATTCGCGCACCCCAAGGCACAGTAGGCGGCGTTTCGGGATTTCAATTACATTTCGGAAAAATTGTGGACACTCCCGGCGACTATGCCGATGTGCTTGTTGCCATGAACCCGGCAGCGTTGAAAGCAAATATCCGTTGGATAAAAGACGGCGGAACCGTTATTATTGATACCGATGAATTTACGGACAAAAATTTCAAAAAAGCAGGTTGCGACCCCGAAAAACTCAAAGAAGTTTACGGTGATTTTAACGTTATAGAACTTCCGATAACCTCGCTCACGCGCGAAAGCCTCAAAGACAGCGGCATGGACGCTAAAAGCATTGTGCGAAGCAAAAATATGTTCGCACTCGGCGTTGTATATGCCTTGTTTGACATGCCAACATCGCACACGGAAGATTTTTTCAATCAAAAATTTGCAAAGAAACCGGAACTCGCAGCGGCAAACAAAAAAGCATTGACGGACGGCTTCAATTCCGCCAACAACATCCAAAGTATGCCCTCATTTCGTGTAAATATTGCCGAAATTAAAAAAGGCAAATATCGAAACATGAACGGCAACCAAGCCACCGCTTGGGGCATGTTGGCAGCCGCCGAAAAAGCAGGACGACCGTTTTTTCTTGGTTCGTACCCAATTACGCCCGCAACTGAAATTTTGCAAGAAATATCGGCACGAAAAGATTTAGGCGCGAAAGCATTCCAAGCCGAAGACGAAATCGGCGGCATTGTTACTGCTATCGGTGCAAGTTTTACCGGACATTTGGCTGCTACCTCGACCTCCGGACCCGGTTTAGCACTCAAAACCGAAGCCATCGGACTTGCCGTAATTACAGAACTTCCGCTCATTATCATCGACGTGCAACGCGGCGGACCGTCCACCGGTTTGCCCACAAAAACGGAGCAATCCGACTTATTCCAAGCCGTACTCGGACGCAACGGCGAGGCGCCCGTGCCCGTAATTGCAGCAAGCACACCGTCGGACTGTTTTCATTTTGCATTTATGGCATCCAAAGTTGCGCTGGAACACATGACACCCGTGCTTTTGCTCACGGACAGTTTTCTCGCAAACGGCTCACAACCGTGGCTGATTCCGGACATGAAAGATTTGCCGGAAATTAAGGTTCCGTTTATCGAACGCGATGCGGAAACCTACCTGCCATACCTGCGCGATGAGAAAACATTGGTTCGCAAATGGGCGATTCCCGGAATGCCGGGTTTTGAACACCGTATCGGCGGTTTGGAAAAGATGGATAAAACCGGAACTGTATCTTATGTGCCTGAAAATCACGAAGTAATGACGCGTTTGCGCGATAATAAGATAAAATATCTCGAAAATGTGTATCCGGAACAAACCGTTGAAGGAGACAAAAATTCGGACATTTTGCTTGTAAGCTGGGGCAGTACTTACGGACACCTCACTACAACCGTGCGCGAGCTCGCCGAAGAAGGCATAAAAGTTGCACATGCACATTTTAATTACATCAATCCGCTGCCGAAAAATACGGCTGATATTTTTGCAAAATACAAGAAAATTTTAGTTTGCGAACTCAATCTCGGACAATTTGCCGGCTATCTCAGCATGAGACATCCGCAGTTTAACTATCTGAAATACAATAAAGTGCAAGGTTTACCTTTCACAGTTGCCGAAATAAAAGCAGAAGTTAAAAAATTGGTGTAATTAAGT
>DYSM01000250.1 GCA_020718265.1 Draconibacterium orientale
TATTTTCAAAAACACTGATAATCAAGCATATAGATTGTTTAGCTAAAATAAAACTGGCTTTTTAGACCGGACTCATTAATATATTCTAAGCGTTCGTTTTTACTTGCAATTCTTGCAGAAATCAAACGTATTTTGTGTTCTCGAACTGTAAAAATTACCGAAACCGCAACCGAACCATAAATTTCACCAACAGTTTTAAATCTGTCTTCTCCGTAATCAAGCCTCAAATCAGGTGTTGTCAATCGTTGCGGATCATCAAAAACTGCGGTAACATTCTCAAAACGAATATGATGTTTTTCAAAATTTGAAACGTTTTTGTTCTCAACCCATCCAAACTCCATATCTGAATTTTTCTACAAATATAAATGAAATTTGGAGATATGTAAAGTCCGAAATCAAAAATTTCACTATCTTTGCCGCTGATTATCGGGGGTGCCGCGCCGTGCGGCTGAGATTAGACCCTTTGAACCTGATGCGGATAATACCGACGAAGGGAGTCGAAGCTTCTTCTTTTTTTATTTTGGCATTGCCAACCTCCGGTACAATCAATTTTTTGTTTAATTAAAATTTCATTCAAAATGAAACAAACAAGTTTTTTGATTGTGCTGATGTTTTTTGTTGTAAAACTCTGGGCACAAAGTATTTCCGGAATTGTTTCCGATGATTTGGGGCAACCGCTTGTCTGTGCATCCGTGCAAATTTTAGGCACATATTCCGGCACACAAACCAATGCCGACGGGCGTTTCAGTCTAAAAGTTAAATCGAATTCCGCAGTAATTTTGCAAATCAATTATTTGGGATTTGAAACCTTTCAAACAGAAGCAAAGCCTGATTCAGAGCTGAAAATCAGCATGATAAAGTCGGAAATTATGACCGATGAAGTTACGATTCACGCGTATCGTGCAGGAAATTCGGTGCCTGTGGCGGCGAGCGAACTCAGCAACGCCGATATTTCTGAGCAAAATACCGGAAAGGATGTGCCTTATTTATTGGAACTTACGCCGTCTGTGGTTGCAAATTCCGATGCGGGCGCGGGCGTGGGCTACACGACCATGCGTGTGCGCGGCACGGATATGACGCGCATCAACGTAACGCTCGACGGTGTGCCTCTGAACGACCCGGAATCGCACGGCGTGTGGTGGGTGGATTTGCCCGATTATGCCTCGTCTGCGGATAATATTCAAATACAGCGCGGTGCGGGCAGTTCCACGAACGGCGCGGCGGCTTTTGGCGCGAATATCAACTTCAAAACCAACATGTTACGCAAAGATTCGTATGCCGAACTAAACAATTCTTACGGCAGTTTCAACACTTGGAAAACGACTGCGAAAGTCGGCACGGGTTTGATTAATGAACACGTAACCTTCGATGCACGTTTGTCGAAAATTCATTCCGACGGCTTTATTGACCGCGCACGAACGGACATGGAATCTGCCTTTATATCAGCGGCTTACACGGATAAAAAGAATTTGTTGCGCGTAAATTTCACAACCGGAACCGAAGAAACGTATCAAGCGTGGTCGGGTGTGCCGAAAGATTTGTTGGAAACCAATCGCACTTACAACCCTTACACGTATGAAAACGAAATTGATTTTTACGTGCAACGCCACGCTCAACTGTTCTACACGCGCGAAGTTTCGCGGAATTTGAACGCCAACATCGCGCTGCATTACACGCTCGGCGCGGGATATTATGAGCAATTCAAAGAAAATCAAGCACTTGCAGACTATGGTTTGGCGGATGTTTCAATAAAAGATTCCGTAATTTCGGAAACCAACCTGATTCGTCGTAAGTGGCTGGATAACAACTTCTACGGCATGATTTACAGTTTCGATTATCATGCAAAAAATTTGAACATCATACTCGGCGGCGGCTACAATGAATACGACGGAAATCATTTCGGGAAAGTTATTTGGGCGCAAAACGCAAGTAACGGACAAATCGGACACGAATGGTATAGAAATCAAGGTTTTAAAATGGATTTGAACACGTATTTGAAACTAAATTATGAACTTTTTTCAAAATTGAATCTTTGGGCTGATTTGCAATATCGCGCACTGCATTATACCATCGAAGGGCTTGAAGAAGATGCACTTACGTTATATTTCGAGCAATCGTATCCGTTTTTTAATCCGAAAGCGGGTTTGAGTTTTGAAATTTCCGAAAATCAACAAACGTATTTCTCATTTGCCGTTGCCAACCGCGAACCCGCCCGCACGGACATCGTTGCCGCCGACCCTGCGGATTTGCCGCAACCTGAAACCATGCACGATTACGAATTTGGTTACACACTTCGCGCTAATAATCTGATTTTCAATGCGAATTTCTATTACATGAACTACATAAATCAGTTGGTTTTGACGGGCGAAATTAACAATGTGGGCGGCTATGTGTCGGAAAATGTGCCCAAAAGTTACCGTGCCGGCGCGGAATTGTCGGCAGAATGGAAACCTTGCGCGCATTTTTCGTGGGAAGTAAACGCAACGTTCAGCCAAAATAAAATCTTGAATTTGACAAACTACATCGACAATTGGGACACGTGGGGGCAAGAAACGGAAACGTTTGCAGAAACAGACATTTCGTTCTCGCCGGCGGTTGTGGCGGCAAATCAGTTTAAATTTCAGATTATCAAAAACTTAAATCTAAACCTGATTTCCAAATACGTGAGCCGACAATACATTGACAACAGCGCGAACACCGAACGCGCGCTCGATGCGTATTTAGTTAATAATCTGCAAATTGGATATTCGTTTTCTGTGCCGAAAATTAAAGAAATTGCGCTTAGCTTCGGCATAAACAATGTGTTGAACGCGCAATATGAGACCAATGCATGGGTGTATCGTTACATTTACGAGGGACAGGAAGCCGCAGATTACGGCTACTTTCCGCAAGCCGGGCGGCATTACGTGGGCAGTATGTCGTTGAGGTTTTAGACCGACAGAAAATCGTGTGCGTATCGAGTCTATTTCAAAGATGTTTTGTAACATCCCACGCCGGGCTATCTTGATTTATAGAGCACTACGCGGGACTGGGGTGTTGCATTTGTGTAAATTCTAAAACTTACGATAATTAGGACTACTATCTTTTTCACAAGTATTTATGTTATTTGGCTACTTGTATAGTTTACAACGAGGTGAAACTATACAAGTAGTGAGATAAAACCTTGTGAAACTTGACAGTTACTTCAACAAATCGTCCAATTCGTCTGTATCCGGAATGTTTTTATGGTGCCATTTTTTGACGACTGTTCCCTTTTTTAGCAACATCACGCCGGGATTTGAGCGCATTATGGTTCGCAGGACTTTACGGTCGGCATTGAAGAACGGCATGCCTTCCGGATATTGAGCTTTTACGCTGTTAATGTCAGCCTCGCCGGATGCCGTAAAGCACACAAAACCAATCTTTTTGCTTGTAGCGTATTGTTGGAGTCGGAATAAATCGGCGGTATTTTTCAGGTTGGCAGACAACAAGTCGTAACTTACGACAACCAACACAGGCGTAGGGTCGGAGAGGACTTGTTCGGTGATGTCTGTTCCGTCTATCATCGTGATTTTGAAATCGTGAATCGGAGGTTTGTATCCTTTGGAAATCAACACGTTAATCGTTGTATCATACGCCCACGCAAGCGAATCTGTGTAAGGCGCATTTTCAAGTGTGAACTCTTTGCTTTCGCCTGTTTTTATATTTTTGTAAAATAAACTTGTTTTGTAAACATCTTTCGGTGCACCTTCGGGGGTTTTCATCAGGTCGGCAATGTTGTTACCGTCTTTATAGGGACGAAAATCGATAATCGGCAGATTTTGAAGGTTATAGTATTGAAAACCAAACGCAATAAAAGCGATAAAAGCCGTGATTCCGACTTGTTTCAAAGGCGTAATACGTGAGCGTATTTGTTTGCGCGAAGCAAAAAGGACGAGCAAAAATCCGTCTATAACAATATTTTTCCAAAACGTTTGCCAATTTGTCATTTTCACGGCATCGCCGAAGCAGCCGCAATCCGCGACTGCGTTACTTACAGCTAACCAGAGTGTTAGCGGCGTAAAAACGACCATCAATGCGATAGAACCGTACATTGCAAGTTTCGGAAATGCGTTCAAAAAAAGCATGAATCCCAGAAGCACTTCGGCGGCGGTCATTAACAGCGCAAGTGTCAGAGCATAAGGCGATAAGGCAGTTAAACCCATTGCCTCAAAATAGTCTTCAAATTTTATTTGCGAACCTACGGGGTCAATTGCTTTTACAAAACCCGAAAAAATAAACAAAGCGCCTATCAATAAGCGACTTATAACAATTATTGCATTCATGTTTTAAAATTATTTTGTATAGTATTCTTTAAATATTTTGTCAATTTCTATCAAAATTTGGTTATTGGGTTTGATATTCAAATCTTCGTCTTGGTATTGTTTATATAAATCTAAAATTTTATTTTCTGTTGTTTTGTCAAGTTTATCTAAATCAACCATTTTTGCTTTGTTTATATCGTTTGGCTCAAATTTTTTTAATCCGTTTCCGTATTCTCTTCTATTATCGTTAAAAATTTCTTGTGCAGTATCTGTCA
>DYSM01000251.1 GCA_020718265.1 Draconibacterium orientale
TTAATAGTTCGTTGTCCGGATTTCTTTTATACACCTTCGGATTACCCAGAAACCAAGTCTCAATGCACCGATTTTGAACTACAATTTCTAATTTAGTATTTGAATTTAAATTAATGTTTTCTTTCTTTACAAACTGCTTAATTTCATCAATTCTTTCTTGAACAGTTACTTCGTCAGCATCCAAACATATTACGAGGTAATCAAACTTTCCGATATCATTTATTTCTTCGACAGAATTTCGTAAATGATTGTGAAGTAGGGATGGAAAACCATACCCTGAAATTAAATAATAGTTATTACGTTCAACCAAATATGCGTTTGAGGTTCGTTTAAGTTTCGGTAAAAGGAAACTAAGCCAAGCCGGATATACTTTTACTTCTGTCCGACGTCCTTCAACTAAAAAGTAGATATTCATACTTGTTCTGTACCGGTTTGATATTCCTCTAATTGAATTAATTGCATGAAAGCGTCGTGTTTAGATTTACCGATATTGAATTTTTCAACATTATGCGTGTTTATCATGTTTGCATTTCGTGTAACTAATTTCCAATCTGTGTATTTTATTGAATTAATGATGTATGGGTGATGGCTTGTTATAATAAATTGAAGTTGCCTTCCTGAGTTCAGAATATCACTCATTATTTCGTTGATGCAATTGATGCCTAAACTATTTTCAAATTCATCTATTAAAAAAACAGTACCTTCCGCGCATAAGTAAATTTCGCTCAAATGTTTTAATGTTCTGACCATTCCCCAAGAAATATTAGGAAACTCAATCCATTTATCAACGTTTTTTTCTTTGATTCTAAAAAAAACACTTTTTGTTGTTTCTCCAAATATGTCATTTTCAACTTTTACAGTGAATCCTAAATCTTCTACAGTCGGAAAAATTTCTATAAATCTGTTTCTGATTTTATTAAAGTATTTATCTTCAACTTTTGACAGCAAAAACAATTTAGACGATGTCCTAAATTCACTTTCCTGTATTTTTTTCAGTGAGTTATATTTTTCAAACAAAACATCATCAACATCATCTATAACAGTTCCTTTGTCTTGGGCAAAACCAAGCTGATTGCTGAAATGAATTTTTAAAATGTTCTCGAAAGCGGGTTTTATTTCGTCTTCCTCTTTCAGCAAATGTATTATACTTTCCGTATTCGATAACTTTACAGTTTTATGTCCGTTGAAAATAATTTTGCCGGGTATTCTGTCTATAATCTGTTCATGGTTTAAAAAAAGTTTTTCGGATTGAATGATGTATTTACTTTCATCGTTATCATTGAACATGTCCTTATTTGCTTCAAATTCGCCTTCCCATAAATACAAGTGCCGGTTTTCTGTTTCAAATTTTATTTTCCATGAAATACCGTTAAGAGAACCGCCTTCCGCAACTTCCTTTAATGCCACCAATGATTTTAAAATTTGCGTTTTACCGACACCCGAAGCTCCTACAAGTAAAGTAAGTTTGTTAAAAAAAAGTTCGTTTAAAGTCCAAGCACTTACTTTATTACAAAAGCTTAATGACAAAATTTTCATACTAATACTGTTATACTTTCTGCAAATGTAAGTATTTTTGGCTTAAAGCAAATCGTTTTTATATAAAAAGACATTCAGATGAATTAACTACACAAATGAAAGTCAATTGGTAATACGTTACCGACATTTTAGAGGCACAACAGCGCAAAGTATCTCGGCATTGAAAATATTTATGTAAATTTGGGGCAAATTACAGATTCCCCGAAATCATGCCCGAAGATATCATAAACGTGCAAGGTGCGCGTGTGCACAACCTCAAAAATATAGATGTCATAATTCCGCGCAACAAGCTCACTGTCATTACCGGACTGAGCGGCAGCGGCAAATCGTCGCTCGCGTTCGATACTATTTATGCCGAAGGACAACGCCGCTACATCGAAACCTTTTCGGCTTATGCCCGTCAGTTTCTCGGCAACCTCGAACGCCCCGATGTGGACAGCATCACGGGTTTGAGTCCCGTTATTTCCATCGAACAAAAGACCACGAACCGCAATCCGCGCTCAACCGTCGGCACAGTTACAGAAATTTACGATTTTTTACGATTGCTCATGGCTCGAGCCGGCACGGCATATTCCTACGAAACCGGCGAGAAGATGGTGCGCTACACCGATGAACAGATTTTGCAAATTATTCAGGAAGATTATCTTGATAAAAAAATATATTTGCTCGCGCCGGTTGTTAAAAGTCGAAAAGGACATTACAAAGAGTTATTTGTAGCTTTGCGCAAAAAAGGCTTCCTGCAAGCACGCATCAACGGCGAAATACAAGAACTTGTGCCAAACCTGCAACTCGACCGCTACAAAACGCACAACATCGAAGTGGTTATCGACAAGCTCAAAGGTTCGCCCGAAAACGCAACGCGCCTCAAAAAATCGGTGGAAACTGCCATGAAGCAAGGCAAGGGCGTGATTATGCTCGCCGAACACGACAGCCCGAAAGTGCGTTGGTTCAGCCGAATGCTCATGTGCCCCACCACAGGCTTATCTTACGACGAACCTGCGCCGAACAACTTCTCGTTCAACTCGCCGCAAGGTGCGTGCGAACATTGCAAAGGTTTAGGCACCATAAGTTTGCCCGATTTGAACAAAATTATGCCTGACAAACTATTGAGCATCGAAAAAGGAGGCATCAAACCCATGGGCGAATATAAAAACACGCTGGTATTCTGGCAAATAGACAGCATTTTGCGCGAAAACGGATTCACAATTCAAACACCGCTCAAAGAGATTTCGCGCGAAGTTGTTGATATTTTGATGAACGGAACCGAAACGCCTATAAAAATACAAAACTCGCCGCTGGGTATTTCATCGAATTTAGAAATTCCGTTTGGCGGTGTGATAGATTATTTGGCGCGCTATAACGAAGGCAACGGCGCGAAGACAGCAAGTTTCGGCTATTATTATTTTTCCGACCACCAATGTCCCGTGTGCAAGGGCGCACGATTGAAAACCGAGGCGTTGTGGTTTCGCTTTGCCGACAAAAATATTTCGGAGCTGTCTGATATGGACATTTCGGAACTTTACGAGTATCTAAAAAAATCAAAAGACACAATTTCTGACCGCCAACAGCGTATCGGGGCGGAAATTTTAAAAGAATTGCTCACGCGACTTGAATTTCTGCTTGATGTCGGTTTGGGTTATTTGAGTTTGAATCGCCCGAGCGGTTCGTTGTCGGGCGGCGAGAGCCAGCGCATTCGTTTAGCTTCGCAAATCGGCTCGAAACTCGTGAACGTGCTCTACATTTTGGATGAACCCAGCATCGGTTTGCATCAGCGCGACAATCATCGGCTCATTCATTCCTTGGAACAACTGCGCGATACAGGAAATTCAGTCGTGGTCGTGGAACATGATAAAGATATTATGTTGGCATCTGACTATTTGATTGATATGGGACCGTTCGCCGGAAAACACGGCGGAGAAGTGATGGCGCACGGCACACCCAAAGAAGTGATGGCGCAACGAACTGTTACTGCAGATTATCTTTCCGGAAAGAAAGAAATAGAAATTCCGAAGCAACGACGCGCCGGAAACGGATTAAAAATTGTTTTGGAAGGTGCATCGGGCAATAATCTCAAAAATGTAACCGTCGAATTTCCGCTCGGCATGTTTATTTGCGTTACCGGCGTGTCGGGCAGCGGCAAATCCACGCTGATAAACGAAACCTTGCATCCGATTTTGAGCAAATACTTTTACAACGCCTTGCAGGAACCGCTTCCGTATAAAGCCTTACACGGAATTGAACATATTGATAAAGTTATCGAAGTGGATCAATCGCCTATCGGACGCACACCGCGTTCAAATCCGGCAACGTACACCAAATTGTTCGACGAAATCCGCAAATTGTTTGAACAATTGCCCGAGAGTAAGATTCGCGGCTACGGCGCAGGTCGTTTTTCGTTCAACGTAAAAGGCGGACGCTGCGAAACTTGCGAAGGCGCGGGCGTGCGCACCATCGAAATGAACTTTCTGCCCGATGTGTATGTGCATTGCGAAGATTGTCAAGGCAAACGCTACAACCGCGAGACACTCGAAGTGCGTTTCAAAGGCAAATCCATAAACGATGTGCTCGAAATGACCATTGAGGATGCTTATGCGTTTTTTGAAAACGTGCCGCGTATTCGCAAAACTTTGCACGCACTTATGGAAGTTGGTTTGGGCTATGTTACTCTGGGGCAACCTTCTACAACATTATCGGGCGGCGAAAGTCAGCGCGTGAAGTTAGCCGCCGAACTCGCCAAACGCGACACCGGCAAAACGTTTTACATTTTAGACGAACCCACAACGGGCTTGCATTTTGAAGATATTCGCATGTTGCTCGATGTGTTGAACCGTTTGGTAAACAAAGGCAACACGGTTGTGGTTATTGAACATAATTTAGATGTCGTAAAAGTGTCGGATTACATCATCGACATCGGACCCGAAGGCGGCAAAGGCGGCGGAAAAGTGCTCTGCACCGGCACACCCGAAGCGATTCTCGGCGTAAAGAAAAGCCACACGGCGAAGTTTTTGAACTTGGA
>DYSM01000252.1 GCA_020718265.1 Draconibacterium orientale
GTTTCCGGCGTTATGTTTTCAACTTTTTTTTGCAATCGCAAATGTGGGAGACATCAAAGCATTGCTGACTTTGAAAAATTTCCGGTTATCGTTTTTTTATAATACTGTTGGCGAAAAAACTTAAGAAAAAGCCGCCCGTTTCCGAGCGGCAGTCGTTGTCCGTGTTGTGAGAAATTCCGAAATCCGATTTACACAAGTTTTTTGTCTTTTGCGGGCGTTTTGGCTTTTCGCAAAATGTCTTTAATCACAGTGTCTAATCGGTCGAGCGAGAACGGTTTTTCAATCACGCCGTCAAAACCTTCATCCTTGTACGTTTGATTGAGTTCGGAGGCATAGTCCCGTCCGGACATTGCAACAACGGGTACAATATTTTTGGGATACGAAAAATTTCGTCGTATAAATTCAATCGTTTCAAAGCCGTTGAAAACAGGCATTTGTAAGTCCATCAGAATCAGGTCGAAATCTTCTGCTTTCAAGGCATAAATAACTTCGTAACCGTTGGATGCGGTTTTAAAATCGTAGCCCAGTGCTTTTATGATTTCGCGCATGATGCGGAGGCTTGGCTCAAAATCTTCGGCGATTAATATTTTGCTTTTCTTTGTCATTGGTGGTTTGTGTTCAACACATTTACAAAGTGTATAGCATATTTTGTGCCGGAAGATGCGATGTAAATTTCCGATAACCGGACATCGTGTTTGTATCAGTCGACATATTTTAAAAAGAAATTTACGCATAGTGTCTAATTTTTGATTCTAATTCACAGATAATCAAGTATATTTTTTTATTTCAAACAAAAATAACATTTTTCCGGATATTTTAAAAAATAAAAAAATAATGCAAACAACATCCGTCGAATCAAAAACGCCGAGTCTTTTTGAGTCTTTTGTTCCGATAATTGTTTTGATAGGTTTGTTAAGCCTCAATGTTTTATTTTGGGGCGATGCCACGCTGGACGGCTCCAATCAAATTGCGCTGCTCTTTGCAGGCGCGGTTGGGGCAGTGCTCACGCTCAGACGAGGTGTGAAATGGAAAAAGATTGAAAAACGAATCGTAAAAACCATAGGCAAATCTATGTCCGCCATCTTGATTTTGTTGCTCATCGGAGCTTTGTCCGGCACATGGTTGCTCAGCGGCGTGATTCCGATGTTGGTGTATTATGGTTTGGAAATTTTGCATCCGACTTATTTTTTGGCGGCGGCACTCATTATCAGTAGTTTGGTTGCATTATCCACAGGCAGCTCGTGGAGTACGGTGGCAACGGTGGGCGTGGCACTCATCGGCATCGGCAACGCTATGGGTATCGATAGTGCGATGACGGCAGGCGCAATCATCTCCGGCTCATATTTCGGCGATAAAATGTCGCCCCTGTCAGACACCACAAACCTTGCGCCCGCTATGGCAGGTACGGACTTGTACACGCACGTGCGCTACATGATTTATACAACGGGTCCGAGTTTTCTCATTACGCTTATTATTTTTAGTGTCATCGGTTTTTCTATTGATATTCCTGATTTTACGGCAAATACCGAAAAAGTTCAGTCGGCAATTTCCGAAACATTCAACATTACACCTTGGTTGCTCATTGTGCCGGCATTTTTGATATTTATCATAATCCGAAAAGTTGCGCCGATTCCGTCAATGTTACTCGGCGTGTTGGTTGGCGGCATTTTTGCAGTTATTTTTCAGGCAGATATTATTGCACAAGTGTCGGGCATTTCCGCAAATTATGCCGAAGCATCGTATAAAGCTGTGTTTCAAGCCATGTACGGCGATATTCAAATCATTACGCCCGATGCGGAAGTAAACAGCTTGTTTTCGACCGGCGGCATGGCGGGCATGTTGCTCACGGTTTGGCTTATTGTTTCGGCAATGGTTTTTGGCGGTGTCATGGAAGCCGGCGGCATGTTGGAGCGCATTACAACGGCAATCATAAAGCGCGTGCATCGTACGGGTTCGCTGGTTGCATCCACAGTCGGAACATGTATTTTTTTCAATTTTACGGCGTCCGACCAATATATTGCCATTGTTGTGCCGGGCAGAATGTATAAGCAAGCCTACAAAACCATGGGTTTGAAACCCGAAGTTTTGAGCCGAACCTTGGAAGATGCCGGCACGCTGACATCCGTGCTCATTCCTTGGAACACCTGCGGCGCAACACAAGCGCGTGTGCTGGGTGTTGCAACGACTGACTATATGTTTTATGCGTTTTTGAACTGGATAAATCCGATTATTGCAATACTCATGGCGTATTTGAACATAAAAATTAGGCGATTGGACAAGAAAAATAATACAACAGAAGAGAAAATATAACAAACTTAGAAAGTGCTTAGAAATAAGATGTCAGAAATTTGAAATTTGATATGAGATTTTACTCAGATACTGACACGAATGTGCAATTTTACAGCTTCACCATTTTTGTGTATTTGTAAAAATTTGATAAACAATATTTTAAACCACAAAGACACAAAGTCGCAAAGTCGAAATTCGGAGAAGAATACCAACATATTCTAAAAAAACTGTTCTAAAATATTTTTAATTCGCTCCTTAACACTGAAAAAAAGTAGAATTTATTTGCTAAATCGTTTGCATTTTAATTACTTTGCACGTTGCCCGAAAAGGCATTATGAATGAAAGACTTTTTTAAAGATATATTTTTCAATTTTTTGAAAGGCTTCGGTGTCGGTGGTGCCAACGTCATTCCCGGCGTTTCCGGCGGAACAATAGCACTGATAACAGGCATTTTTGAGCGTTTGATACATGCGCTCAAATCGCTCGATTTCAAAGCTGCAAAACTATTATTTCGCGCAAAGTTTAACGATTTTTTGGAATATACCGACTTAGTGTTTTTGTTAAGCGTATTTGCCGGAATTTTAGTCAGCATTGTGTCGTTTGCACGAATTTTGGATTATTTGTTCAAAGAATTTCCCGTATATGTTTGGTCGTATTTCTTCGGATTAATTTTAGCCTCCGTTTTTTTTGTAGCAAAAACCATTTCAAAAGTAACGTTCGGTGTCATACTAACATTTATCATCGGAACAGGAATAGCCGTTTTTATGTCCACTCTGAATCCCGCAACCGAGAACGATTCTTTTATCTATCTCATTATCTGCGGAGTAGCAGCGGTTTCCAGCATGTTACTGCCCGGTCTTTCGGGTTCGTTCGTGCTCATGCTCATGGGCAATTACGAGCTTGTGATGATTGATGCGGTAAATCATCTGAATTTCAAAATTCTGATTCCGTTTGCCATTGGTGTTGCAATCGGCTTGCCGCTGTTTTCCAAAGCATTATCGTGGATTTATCGTAAATTTAAAAACCAAACCATTTCAATCCTTTCCGGTTTTATACTCGGCTCGCTCAGTATTCTTTGGCCCTGGAAAAAACCAATTTTCCTGACAGACGCAAACGGAATCAATATTGAAAAACCTGACGGCGAACCTGTTATCAGTGCATACCAACGCTATTTGCCCGACACGTTCGACCGCGAAGTTATTTTGTGTATTGCTTTGTTGCTTATCGGAATACTTACAATATGGCTCATTCAACGCCTTGCCGGCGACCCGCAAAAAAGTGCGGAACCGGCTGTAAATGATTTCTTTTCAATCTAAATATAACCAAAAATTCGATGAAAAGATACGGGCTTATCGGCTTTCCTTTGCAACATTCGTTTTCTAAACGTTATTTTTCCGAAAAATTCAAAAAGGAAAATATCAATGCAAATTATGAGAATTTTGAAATAGCTTCAATATCCGAGTTTCCGAAAATTTTAAACACAAATCCCGATTTATTTGGGATAAACGTAACTTCTCCCTACAAAGCGCAGGTCATTCCTTATCTTGATGAATTGTCCGAAGAAGCCGCACGCCTAAACGCCGTTAATTGTATCAGAATAGAACGAAACGCAAACGGCTTTCGCACAAAAGGTTACAATACCGATGTGTTTGGATTTAAAAATTCAGTCCAATCATTTTTACAAGCGCAACACACCGAAGCCTTGATTCTCGGCACAGGAGGTGCGGCGCGTGCAGTTGCCGAAGCATTGAGACAATGCGGAATTTCGTCTAAATTTGTAAGCCGAACACCCGAAACAGAGATGTTATCCTACGCCGAAGTTTCGGAAGAAATTATCGCTCAATATAAACTGATTGTGAATGCAAGCCCAATTGGAATGCACCCGCACGAGGCTGAATTTCCGGACATTCCGTATTCGGCTTTAAGCGAAAAACATTTCGTTTACGATTTAATTTATAATCCGGAAGAAACAATTTTTTTGCAAAAAGCGAAACATTTTGGTGCAAAAACCGTAAACGGATTAGCTATGTTGTACGCGCAGGCAGAGTCGGCATGGACGATTTTTAACTCATAAATGAGTTCAGTATAAAAAGTCATAAAGTTGAAAGTTTGTAAAGTTAAATTACTGATAATAAGTAATTTACTTAAATTATAAAATATTTTCAAAAACACTGATAATCAAGCATATAGATTGTTTAGCTGAAATAAAACAGGCTTTTTAGACCGGACTCATAAATATAATACTACTAAAAACGAT
>DYSM01000253.1 GCA_020718265.1 Draconibacterium orientale
AACCCTTCGGCAGCGAGCGTTTTGGGACAAACCGATATGGTTTCAAAACTTGCCGGAACTTCGGCAACTGCATTAAAAGGTCCGAACGGAGTAGCCGTTGACCCAAATACCGGAAAAGTTTTTGTTGTAGATAGAAGTAATCACCGAGTTTTGCGTTACGCTTCCGAGCAAGCTCTTGCGAATGGTGCAACTGCCGAAGCTGTTTTCGGGCAACCCGATTTTACAACTGCTACTTCCGGTTTGGCAGCCAATAAAATGAACAATCCTATTGGTATAACTATCTCAAACACAGGCATAATGTGGTTAGCCGATTTTTCAAACAACCGCATTTTGCGTTTCGATAATGCTTCGGCAAAAGAAAGTGGAGCTGATGCCGATGGTGTTTTGGGACAAGCCGATTTTACCTCAAATTTAAGTACAACAGCACAAAATATAACAGGCGGGCCGGTAGGAATAGCATTGGATTTACAAGGAAACCTTTGGATTTCTGAATTTAATAAACACCGTGTTACTCGCTACGACAATGCTGCTGCAAAAGCCAACGGCGCAAATGCCGATGCGGTTTTTGGTCAAGCCGATTTTACTACCTCAGCTTCAGCTACTTCGGCTACTGGCATGAAAAGCCCCAACAGCGTTTACGTGGACAGACAAGGCAGACTTTGGGTAGCCGATAACGGTAATTTTAGAGTTTTACGTTTCGACAATGCTTTGACGAAAGCCAATGGAGCTGCGGCAGACGGCGTTTTGGGACAGACCGATTTTACAACGGCTGTTTCGGCAGTTACGCGCAGTGGATTTTCATCTTTACGCTTTGTAGCGGGCGATGCCAGCGGACGACTTTTTGTAATTCAAGAGGCAAGCAACCGAATTACGATTTACGAAAATGCAGCCTCAAAAGCCAACGGTGCCGATGCCGATTTTATCTGGGGACAAGCCGATTACACAACCGGAACGGCAGCAAATCCGCCAACAGACAAAAGTTTTAATACACCGCGTGCCATGTGGATTGACGAGTTAAACAGTCGTGTTTGGGTAGCGGATTACAATAACAATCGGGTTTTGCGTTTCAACGCCAGTGTTGCGGTTGAGCCAAGTCTTGAATTGACTTCGCCTGTTGGAAGTGAAGAATGGGCGCAAAATGTGATGCACCCGATTACTTGGACAAGTAATTTGGTAACAAACGTAAAAGCCGAATACTCAGCCGATAACGGTCAAAATTGGACAGATTTGGCAACTGTAGCTGCTGACGAGAAAAAATACGAATGGGCAACCAATGTGGATTTAACTACGCAAGCACTTATTCGCATTTCTGATGCTGATAACGCTTCCAGAAACGATGTAAGTGGTTTATTTTCAATTGTTCCAAAAACTTCCGACATCACTTTGATTTCGCCAAATGGTTACCAAAAGTGGCAAGCCGATGCAAATAAAAAAATTATGTTTTCTGTATTGAATGTGGACAAAGTTAAAATCGAATATTCTTTGAATAATGGCACCGATTGGACTGTAATTGCAGCCGAACACGCCACTTCAACGGGTGAATACGTTTGGAAAGTGCCTTCAACCCTTTCAAAACAATGTTTGATTAAACTTTCTGATGTTTCAAATGCCAATTTGAGCGTTCAAAGTTCAAATTCTTTTGAAATTATTGAAGCTGAAGTGCCAAATCAAGATTATATCTTCTTTGCAGACAGTCCAACGCCTGTTTTTTATGATGCCAGTTGGGGTTTTGCTAATTCGCCAAGTACTTTGGAACATCTCAATTCAAAATTTCCGGTTACAACCGACTTTTCTTTGGTTGGAAATTATTCGTTAAAATTGAATTGGAAATCCGTTACCGGAGGCAATTGGGCGATGGCTGTTGCAAGTATGGGCTGGGTAGGAAAAGACATGAGCATAAAAGATACCGTTTATTTTGATGTATTTTCGGAAAGTAATGTGGTAATAGCTGATATGCCGAAAATCTATTTTGAAGATTTATCCAACCAAAAAACCGGAAAAATTTCTTATTCCGCTTTTGGAAAAAACATTGAGGCAAACAAATGGAACAAAGTAAAAATACCGGTTCAATTATTCAGAGACAATGTAGGAACAGCCGATTTAACTCGCGTAAAAACTATTTTCTTTGAACAAGATGCCAGCGATAATTCTCAGCATACTTTGTATTTAGACAACATTCGTGCTTGGGGCGAAAAAGTAATTGATGGCACGCAAAGCAATGTTTATGTGGTAGTTGGCTCTTCAACTGCAGCCGGAACGGGTGCAACCGTTGCCGATAGTTCTTGGGTAGGTCGTTTCAGAAAATATGTAAACGAGCTTGATAATGAGGCACATGTAGTAAATTTGGCTGTTGGTGGTTTTACCACTTACGATGTAATGCCTTCAACATTCATTCAACCTGCCGGACGTCCTGCACCAAAAACCAATAACAACATAACGTATGCCCTTTCGTACAACCCAAAATTGATTATTCTCAACTTGCCAAGTAACGATGCCAATATGGGTTATACTTATGAAGAACAAACTGCTAATTTTCAAGCTCTTTCGGCGTATGCAGCTCAATACAATGTGCCTTTGTACGTTACAACCACACAGCCGCGAAATTTTACCGAAGAAGCCAAGCGCAACAGTTTAATGCAAGTAAGAGATTATATTACAAATACTTACGGAGCTAACGCCATAGATGCTTGGACTACTTTGGCTCAAACTAACGGTTACATCGAAACCATTTACGATTCGGGCGATGGTATTCATTTAAACAACAAAGGTCATAAATTGTTGTATCAGAGAGTAATAGGTGTTGTGCCGGTTATTTCAACCGATATTGATAATTCAGACGGTAAAACCGGAACCATTTTACATCAAAACTTTCCAAATCCATTTAACGAAAATACTTCTTTTTCTTTTAATTTGGAAAAATCGGCTAAAGTAGAAATTGAAATTTTTGATGTAGTGGGAAATAAAGTTCAAATAATTGGTAATGATACTTTTACAGAAGGAAAACACCAATTGATTTGGAATGCGGAAGGTTTTAATTCAGGAATTTATTTTTCAAAAATGAAAATTGATGGAAAAGAAATTGGAAAAGAAATAAAAATGCTTTTGATTAAATAATGTGGTAAATTGAATGCTCTTCGAGTGTCTGAAAGCGACCTCGAAGAGTTTTATTTTTTTTAATTTATTTATTTGTAAAAAAATGATAAAATGTTGAAAATTAGAAAATTAGTTTTTACGGTTTTGCTTGGAATTTTAAGCATATTTTTCTTGGCTTGTGATAAAGAATCCACTGATATTGGAACAATTCAGGTGTTGAGCCTTAAATCGGGCGATTTTAAACTGGATTTTACAAACTCCGATTTGAATGTAAATATTCCGGTGCAAACTGATTTTATCATTCGTTTTACAGCCGTGCTTGATACAAATACGGTGAGAAAAAATATAAAACTGTATGAAGGGAATACAGAAATTAATTTGGTATTTTCAAATGCCAGTGATTTACGAACTGTAACGATTAAACCTGTTTCTTCTTTAAAAAATAATACGGTATATATTTTGACTTTTTCAGAAGGAATAAAAGGTGAAAATGGAGAAGAATTTAAAGCTATTCAGTTGAATTTCAAAACAATATTGAATAATTTAACGATTTCAAATTTTAAAATTGATAACAATACTTATAATCTGGGTGTAAAACCTCAAAATGTTAAATTACAGCCCGATATACAAATTACTTTTTCTGAACCGCTTAATCCGGCTACCATTTCTTCCGAAACTGTGAGAATGGTCAATGCTTTCGGGCAAACAGTTAATCTAAATTATTCATTTTCAGAGGATAATAAGGTGCTTACTCTTCAAGTGCCAACGCCTTTGGTGCATCTTTCAAAACATTATTTATCACTTTATTCCGATATAAAAGGGGCAAATGGTGAAGGTTTTACGACAGTTACCATTCAGTTTTATTCCGAAATTGACTTAACACCCAAATATCCGGTTATTTCTGATAATGAATTACTTACAAAAGTACAACAGCATACATTCAAGTATTTCTATGATTTTGCACATTCTAATAGCGGAATGGCACGTGAGCGAAACTCATCTGGCGATTTGGTTACTATTGGAGGCAGTGGTTTTGGAGTAATGGCACTCATTGTAGGCATCGAACGAAACTTTATTACACGCTCGCAAGGCATTACACGCTTAGAAAAAATAGTAGGTTACTTAGAAACAGCCGACCGATTTCATGGTGCTTGGGGGCATTGGTACAATGGCAATACCGGAAAACTTATTCCATTCAGCACGAGCGACAACGGAGGCGACATTGTAGAAACTTCCTTCATGGCTCAGGGCTTAATGACTGTACGTCAATATCTCAATGCCAACGATACACAAGAAAATAATCTTAGAACACGCATCACCAACTTATTGAATGCCATTGAATGGAGCTGGTATAACCACGACAATCAAAATATGCTTTCGTGGCATTGGTCGCCTACCGTTGGGTGGGCTATGAATATGCACATTAGAGGCTACAGCGAGGCTTTGATTTC
>DYSM01000254.1 GCA_020718265.1 Draconibacterium orientale
ATGACAAATGACTAAAAAATCAGATATTCAACAACTTATCTATCCGAGCTTTGTCGAATCCTACGATGTGTTCCGAGCCGATTGTGGTTTGCGGCACGCCTTGTTGTCCGCTCTTTTTTACCATGGCTTCGGCAGCTTTACTGTCTTTGGACACATCAATTTCCGAATATTTTATGCCTTTGTCGTTCAAATACGATTTCAGACGCGTACACCACGAGCAAGTTGGTGTGCTGTAAACAGTTACAGACTTTTGTTTCGGTTTGTCGTCTGCCTTTGAACTTGCCGAAAATACCGATTTTTCAAATACTGCCTCAAAAAATTCAGCCGAATTGCAACCTTTATAAGTGCTTACAAAATTTTTGTTCTCAAAAGAAAGCAAAACAGGCGCAGTCGTAATGTTGAACGCCGTGTGAATATCGCGCACCTGCGACACATCTGCCGCAAAAACAGGCAATTCCGATCGGTTTTTTACTGCCGCTTCCAGATGTCCGAACGCACAATCGCTGCTCTCCGACCCTTTTTTATACAACAAAAGCCACGCCGTTGTGTCCGAAGGCAGTTTTGCCGTAAAATCGGACAACGAATTTACATGAATCATACAATCTAATTTTTCTACATTTAAAATTACAATTCGTGTGCCGGCAACAAAAATCGGTAAAAAAGGCAGGTTATTGACTTTTATCGGAAATTTTGACAGAAAAAAAATCAGGAGCAAAAACAAAAAGCAAATTTCAAATTTCAAGTTTCAAGTTTCAAATTTCAAAATATAACTATCAAATTTATGTTAAGCAATAGGTTAATGTAGATTTAACACACAAACGTTTGCGTGTTAAAAGGTTCGGTTGTATCTTTGCCTCGATAAATTTTCAAAATATTTGTATGAGAAATCTAATTTATTCAATTCCATTTTTTCTGTCCGTTTTTTTCGGATATTTTGCTCAGGCACAGAGTATTACGGGAAAAATAACTGATGCGGGCAACAATCTTCCGCTGCCGGGTGCAACTGTGGCTATCGACGGCACAACCTTAGCAACGATGGCGGATTACGAAGGAAATTTCGTACTTGCGGCAAAAGCCGGAACGTGGACGTTGAGTTTCACGTATGTAGGCTACACCGAACAGCAAATGCAAATTACGCTGGCTGAAGGCGAAACCAAAGAACTTGGCACTGTCGGCTTAAAATCCGATGTCATTGGTCTGGACGAAATGTTGGTAACGGCATCCTTCGCGCAAGACCGCAAAACTCCCGTGGCGTTTTCGGACGTGAAACCCGAAATGATTTTGGAAAAACTCGGAAATCAAGAATTTCCCGAAATTTTAAAATCGACACCTTCTATTTATGCAACTAAATCGGGCGGCGGATTCGGCGACAGTCGTATCAACATGCGCGGTTTTGACGGAAATAACATCGGCGTGCTCATCAACGGCGTGCCGGTAAACGACATGGAATGGGGCAAAGTGTATTGGTCGAACTGGGCAGGTTTGTCCGATGTTACGCGCACAATGCAAGTGCAACGCGGTTTGGGTTATTCTAAACTTGCACTTTCATCTGTCGGCGGAACTATCAACATTATCACCAAAAGTACGGATGCCGAAAAAGGCGGCGCAATTACCTACGGAATCGGAAACGACGGTACTCAAAAAGAAAACTTCTCTGTATCAACCGGTTTGACAGACAAAGGTTGGGCATTGACGCTCAGCGGCGGACACAACAAAAGCGACGGTTACATTGAGGGCACAAATTACGAAGCTTGGTCGTATTTTATCAACGTGGCAAAACGTATCGGCGACAATCAATCGCTGTCATTTACGGCATTCGGCGCACCGCAATGGCACAACCAACGCGGCGGTTTCAACACAATTGAAAATTACAGAACCAATCCGCGCCGCTTGAAATACAACCCTTACACAGGCTTCCGCAACGGACAAGTTTACAACACCGGCTACGCGTATAACGTGTATCACAAACCGCAAATGTCGTTGAATCATCAATGGAGCGTGAATCCCAATACCAGCTTATCCACAGCCGTTTACGCATCGTTTGGTCGGGGCGGCGGTCGTCGTTTAGTCGGAACAAATACAGGCGCACTTTCGGTTGGCTATCCGAGCGGCGATGTTTCGGGAACATACCAAACCGCCGAAGGTTACTTGGATTTTGACCGAGCAGTTGCCGAAAATGCAGAATCCGTCAATGGTTCAAAAATTGCAACGGCAATCGGTACAAACGAACATGACTGGTACGGAATTGTATCTTCATTAAACAGCAAATTAGGCGATATCAACCTCACTGCCGGCGTGGATGCACGCTATTACAAAGGTTACCACACCGATGTTGTGGATGATTTGATGGGAGGCGAATTTCTTATCATCAACGACGGAAACGTAAACCGCGATGTTACCCAAAAATTATATCCGGGCGATGTAGTTTCGCGCGATTATTTTGGCGAAGTCATGTGGGAAGGCTTGTTTTTGCAAGCCGAATACGTGGGCGAAAGATTTTCGGCATTCATTTCCGGAACCGGCTCATACTCATCGTACCGCAGAACCGACCGACTGAAATACACGCCTGAAAACCAAGTAACCGAATGGCAAAATTTCGTCGGATACAGCGGGAAAGGCGGCTTAAATTTCAACATCACCAAAAATCAATACATTTTTGTAAACGGCGGATATTTCTCAAAAGCTCCGTTTTTCAGCTATGTATTTATCAGCAATAACATTATCAACCCAAATCCGAAACCGGAAAATGTGCTTTCAACCGAAGTAGGTTACGGTTTTTCAAACAAACTCATCAAAACCAATTTGACAGTTTACCGCACCTCTTGGATGAACAAATCCTATGCAACGCGCCAAACAAACGCAGCCACGCGCGAACCTGAAAACGTAAATATGGAAAATTTGAACGCTCTGCATCAAGGTGTTGAGTTAGAATTTGTGTTGAAACCGACCAAAAAAATCGATTTCAGAACCATGATTTCAGTCGGCGATTGGAAATGGGCAGAACAAGGCACAGCAGTCGTTACCACCGAAGCCGGAGACTATGTCGGAACGTTCCCTGTTTATTCAAAAGACATTCACGTAGGCGATGCCGCACAAACTACTGCTGCTGTTGGTGTTGATATTGAAGTACTTCCGAAAGTAAAAATCGGTGCCGACTTTAATCATTACGACCGTTTGTTTGCAAATTTCAGTATAAATTCGCGCCAAAATATTTTGGATTCCGGAAAAGATTCTTGGCAATTACCGGCATATCAACTTTTGGATTTGAGCGCGAAATACAGCTTCAAACTCGGAAAATTGGATGCCACACTTGTCGGAAACGTAAACAATGTACTTGATACCGAATACTTAGCAGAAGCCTACGACGGCGGAGACCACGATGCACTTACGTCGTTCGTCTATTACGGTTTCGGCAGAACTTGGTCGGCAACGTTGAAAATTAAATTTTAATCTTTAAAAAAATCAGAATTATGAAAAATATTAGTTTATACATACTCGCATTGCTGACCTTGTTCATGGTCTCCTGCGAACCGAACAAAGAGTTGTACGAACAACTCGATGCTGTGGAAGTTCCGGATTCTAAAACCATAGATTATACATTTACGGCAACAGATTACACCGATTTTGCAAAACAAGTTAAACAGTATTACACTACCGATGATGCCGCTGCGGATGCCAAAAACATGGAAACCATTCTGTCATTTGCGCCCGACCGCACCATAGATTCATATCCGTTAGCGATTAAAAGTTTTTTTAAAACAAAATTTCCGGGTTTGGACGAAACTTCAACCGTTAAAATTACAACGGATTACAGCGAAACAAGCCTTTTGAGAACCACCAAAATAATTCCGACAGACGCAAATTTCGACCACTACGTTATAACAAATGCCGACTATGCAGCCATGGGCGGCACTGTAGCTTTAAAAAAACGCATTAAAAATTCCACAATGCCAACGTTGATTGCATACATTCAATCCACCATTTTTCCGACGGCAGTTTCCGGCAATAACATCGTGCTGACATACGCGTACGAAGAATCCGAAACACCCTTAGTGTTCTACACAAAAGAGAGCTTTTTCACTTTCAACGGTGTTATGTGGACAGAAGATGTTACAAAAGTTACACCTTCAAAAGCTGAATATTACGCAATTGGAGCAAACACAGGAATCGGGTATTTTAGCAGCACATTCGTGGCGCAAAACTATTTGCCGCTTTACTTAAACGAAAAATTTCCGTATGCACAACCCAAAGATGTTAAAACGGTTCTGTATCGTTACAAAGTAAACGACACTTTGACGTATGTGTATGCCGACAATCTGACATTCGACGGCGTAAATTGGTCCGAAAAAAATCCAAAAACGGAAAATATCTACCATTCACCCGACGGCTGGGTCTATGATATTACAATCCGTTTTACAATGCAGGCTGCTGATTATCAAATTCTGGCAGATTGGACAAAAGTAAATCATCCGACATACTTTAATGATGTTTACAAAAATGAAGAATATCATTTTGGAGCAAGTGCATATCACAGAAATTTCAA
>DYSM01000255.1 GCA_020718265.1 Draconibacterium orientale
ATCTCAAAGATAGAATTTTGTTTGTTTTGTAAAATTTTTTATGCAACATTGGGCAAGAATTTTTAATTTCGCAACGAAACTTCACTGCAAAATTGCTAATAAAATGGATAAAAAGCTCAATTTTTTACATAAATTTTTGACAATACTGTCGTTATTTAGTTTCTTATTTTATTTTTCTTCAGCCAAGCTCGTTGCGCAATCGCCAACGGTGCAGGATTGTTTGGGCGCAATTCCCATTTGTCAGGATGTGTATGTGGAGCCTTCGCCTTATCAGTTTTACGGTACAAATGGGAATTATTTGAATGAAATATTTGGAGTTTCAGGAGAGAATTGCGTTACAACCGAGGCAAACGGCATGTGGTATTCATTCAAAGTGAGTCAGTCCGGCGCATTGCGTTTTTCCATAACCGGCGATAATTCTACAGACGATTACGACTGGATTGTTTTCGATATTACGAATGCAAGTTGCTCTGCCTTAGGAACTTCTCAAATGTATAATTACATGGTAAGTTCTAATAATTACGGAGAATATTACGGCGAGCAGCCCGTTACAGGTGCAAATTCAAATATGTCGGGCGGTAGTGCCGGAAATTGCAACGGTCCGGGTACCGAAAACGGACCCATTTGGAACGATGATATTTCGGTAACTTCCGGGCACACGTATGTTCTTTATAATTCCAATTGGTCGAACTCGCAATACGGCTACACGATTGACTTTAGTGCTTCAACAGCAAGTATTTACGACCAAGTCAGTCCCCAAATTTCAAACTTTGAGTTGCCGGTTTATTGTGGTTCAAATCAAATTGTGTTTACCTTCAGCGAGCCTGTACGTTGCTCTACGGTTAGCCTGTTCGATTTTCAACTCAAAGCGCCCGACGGCACAATGGTTCCGATAAATTCTGTATTATCAACTGCTTGCAGCAACGGAATACCTTATTCGTCGCGTTATACAATGAGAGTTGGGCAGGTTTTGCAGGAAGGCACTTATGTGCTTACACTGAATGCGCAAACCGCCGGCTCCGTGCTTGATAAATGTGAAAATGCTGCGGTAACAAAGAATTATAATGTCAGCGTAATTGCGAATGACAATATGGTTTGTCAAGTTACTCAACCTACATGTTTGAATTTCGCCGACGGCAAAATTCAAGCGCAATATGGCAATTCGGGTGCAGTTTCGTATTCAATAAACGGCGGCACTTATATTGAAAACGGCGGTTTGTTTGAAAATCTTGCAGCCGGAACTTATACTATTTCAGCAATTGACGGAAATTCGTGTATTTCATCAAAAACAGTTACCATACAAAATCCGCCGCAAGCAACCGCAAATGCAGGTGCAGACAAAACGCTTTGTAACGTTACGTCATCTGCACTGTCTGCGCAGGCAACACCTTCCGGTACAGGTACTTGGACATGTTCTCGCCCTGAAGTTGTGCTCAGTTCAAAAAATTCGCCGACTTCGCCCATCAGCAACGTTCCGCTTGGAACCAGCCTGTTCACTTGGACGGTCGATGACGGTGTCTGCGGCGTTTTCTCCGACCAAATTGTAATTACTCGATATTCAACCACAACGGAAGTCGGTCCGAACAAAGATTTGTGTAACGTTTCCGAAACAGCACTTTCTGTCAATGACCCTTTCCCCGGCAGCGGCGCATGGACAACATCAAACACCTCAATTTTAGTTGAAAATTCAACGGCTTACACAACAACTGCTGTAGCAATTCCTTTTGGAAATCATACGTTTACATGGACTGCAAATTTCGGAGCTTGCGGTATTTTTAATGATTCGTTTACCTTAGTAAATTCGCCTTTAGCTTCTGAAGCCCAAGCCGGAAATGATAAAACAATTTGTGCGGATGCACTTAATTTAGATGCCGTTTCGCCCGAATTCGGAACAGGAAAATGGTCAAAATCAAACTCTGCTTCTATTGTAAATGTGCTCTCGAATGTAAGTCGTGTCAGCAATTTGTCGGCAGGTGAAAATATTTTCACATGGACAGTTTCAAGCGGCGCGTGCCCGTCAAACTCCGATGCGGTCTCCGTTTGGCGCGACCTTGAACCAAGCACGGCGTTGGTTTGCGATGATAAAATTATCTGCCAAAATTCTATTTCGCTATGCGCGCAAACGCCTGTTGTCGGGCAAGGACTTTGGACAACTTCCGGTGCAGGGCAATTTGTTTTGGCAAATTCAGCACAAACCGATGTCGTGAATTTAGCCGAAGGTGAAAATGTGCTTGTTTGGACAATATCGAACGGCATTTGCCCGCCGTCAACGGACAGTATGACCGTTACGGTCGGCGATTTTGAAGCTCCTGTGCCCGATATTTCAACTTTGCCCGATATTTTAGCTCAATGTGATACAACCATCTATCCGCCGACAGCTTTCGATAATTGTGCCGGAAATTTAACTGCAAAAACTGAATCTGCGTTGTATTTTGATGTTCAGGGAAATTACGTTGTTACGTGGATTTATGAAGATTTGAAAGGAAATATCACTACTCAAAATCAGACTGTTATCATTGAAGATAATACAATTCCCGAAATAATTTGCCCAAACGATACGGTCATTTTTTTAGATATTAAAGACGAATACCATACAGTTTCGGAATTTGAAATGTTGCCTCACGACATAGGCGATAATTGCGGAGTGTATTCATTTTCAAATAATTACAACTATTCTGATACTTTGAATGCCGAAATTTTTGTCGTTGGAGTTACACCCGTCGAATGGTCTGTTTTGGACGTAAACGGCAACGAAGGCAAGTGTTTGTGCGAAATAAAAGTTACCGATTTGCCGGCTCCGGATTATTGTCCAGAATGCGGAATTTTTATTCCCGATGCGTTTTCGCCCAACGGAAGCGGAAAAAATGACACATTCAAAATCATCGGTTTGCGAAATTATCCCGACAACAGCATCCAAATTTTCAATCGTTGGGGCAACAAAATATTTGAAGCCGCACCGTACGATACGCCTTGGGACGGACACAGCATGTTCGGTTACATATTGAATGACAATGAAATACTGCCTGACGGAACGTATTTTTACATTCTTAAACTCAAAGATTCAATTCGTCCGATAACGGGTTATGTGTATTTGAAAAAGTAAAAGCCTTGAAATTTGAAATTTGAAATTTGGAAGTTGATAGTTGGAATTTGGAAGTTGAAAAAAAACTATCAACTTTTAGAGTTATTCGGTATAAAATTTCAATAAATCCTCAACCGTTTTGCGGCACACGGGGCAAAAATCGTTGGTAGAGTTTGAGCGCATTTTGCAGTTGTTCGTCGGGCGATACAGTTGCTTTTTCACGTAACCAGCGCCTTCAAAAGCACCGACTTTTTTTGAATATTCCTGCGTTGCCGGTGTCGGAATCGGCGTGCCGTCTTCGACAAGATTTTTCCATTTCGAATCGAAATTCACTAAATTTGTGATATTCACCTGCCAAGGTTCCACGCTCATATCGAAAATATCCGATGCGTTTTCGTAACCGTATTCGTATTCGTCGGCGAGTGCGGCAAAGGCGTGCCCGAATTCGTGCGTAAACACTTGCTCCGCCGACGGATGGTCTGCCACGCAGAGGTTGTAGTAATTGTAAATGCCGCCGCCGCCGTAAATATCGGTGTTTACGAGAATGTAAATCTGGTCGTAAGGCACGTAAGCCGCCAAGTCGCGCAGCATTTTTACGTTCGGACAAGTTAAATACCGTTCAATGAAAAATGTGTAGAAATGTGTGTCCAATACCGTATTTTTCCATTCGTTTTTACCCGGCACATCGGTTCCCGATTCTTCCGAAACCGCATCGACAGCCCAAAAATTCACAGCTTTGGAGTTGGATTTAAACGGTTCAACTTTGTAAAAATAGCCGGCAAAACGCGCGCAATCTTTGTGAAATTTGTCCATTTCGGCAGCCGTATAACCGTCGGGAATAATGACGACATCCAATTTTTTATGATGATCGCCGAAGTTTTTGATTTTCTGAACCTTGTATGCCGTTTGTTTATCTTTTCGGATAAACATATTTTTTGGGTCGATATTGATTTTGTATAAATCTTTGAAATTCGTATTTTTTTCTCGAATCTGAATTTTTACAACAATTTCCGCTTTCGGAAACGGCATTTGAACTGATTCGTAAAAGCTGCGACTGAGCGTTTGAGCTTCGTCCGTATCAAGCCACTCGTAAAACAGCGACGAATAGCCGCGCGAGTAGAGCAGGGTAGTCTCTGTTTTGTCGTAAACCAACACTCTGAATTCGCCGAAATTAAACTTGTCAATCAAATTAACTTTGGAGCCGCCCCAAAACGGTTCTTCTTTAAGTTGCTCATAATAAGCCTCATATCTGTCGGCTGTGCCCGCAACGATGTAATCTAAACGCAAAGCTTTATCCTCAAAATAATCGTTGAATTTGAGTTCTTTTTCGGTAAAACTGCCAAACAATAGCAGAATTGTCAGGCTGAATATGATTTGTCTCATTTTTTTTTTTGTTAATATATTGAAATTCTTATAATGTGCTAATTTGATGATGTGCTAATTTGATGATGTG
>DYSM01000256.1 GCA_020718265.1 Draconibacterium orientale
TTTGTAAGAAAACGTGTAAGGATTTGAAATTATGTAGGTTGTAGTCATTTTTTCAATCGAATGTTTTGTCATTTAGTAGTCATTCAATGGTCAAAAAGTAGTCATTCATTGTTTTTTAATAGTTTCAATTGAATTTCAACTGAATTTCTAAAAACATTCGGATACGAAATATCGCTATATCGTAAAGAATTTCAACAAGTTATGAGTTTTCTTACAAACACTAAGTAGTATTGTCTAAATAGTTGATTTTATGTGAATTATTGACACTTTTTCAATCGAATGTTTTGTCATGTAATTGTCATTCAAAAGTCATTCGATTGAGTTTGCTCCTTATTTTAAAAAAAATTTCAAATATAGGTTCGGAATGAAGTACGAATTTTCTAACAATGAAAACATTCTTTTTTTATGAAAATAGATTTTGAAAAAAGCGGCGGCTTAGTTCCGGTTATTATACAAGATTTCAAGACTTTACAGGTTTTGATGCTCGGCTACATGAATGCGGAAGCGTTTGAAAAAACGAAGTAGGAAGGTATTGTAACATTTTTTAGCCGCTCCAAAAACCGACTTTGGACAAAAGGAGAAACATCGCGTAACAATTGTTTGTGAAAGACATACAAATAGATTGCGACAACGATACCATCTTAATTAAATGTAAAGCCGAAGGTCCGACATGTCATAACGGAACGACCTCGTGTTTTGCCGAAGAAACCGCAAAAGGTTTCGTGTATAAATTGGAACAGATTATAGATGAGCGCATTGCAAGCGACGACGATTCGTCTTATACAAAAAAAATATTCAACAAAGGAGTAAATAAAGTTGCACAGAAAGTTGGCGAAGAAGCTGTTGAATTAGTTATCGAAGCCAAGGATTCCAACAACGATTTGTTTGTTAACGAAGCTGCCGATTTACTTTATCATTACCTTATCTTATTGAAATACAAAGGTTTTACGTTTCAGAACATTGAAGAAGTGCTTGCCGAACGACACAAAGTAAAGTCAAAATAATTTCATTTTATGCAGATTGTTTCTAAATTTGTAAAAAATTGAAATCATGCAAAATCCGCTCATTTTAGTTACAAACGACGACGGAATTTCGTCAAAAGGCATACGAGAACTTATCGGAATTGCACGCTCGCTGGGCGATGTAATCGTAGTTGCACCCGACGGACCGCAATCGGGCAAGTCGCATTCCATTACGCAAGAAAAAGTCATTCAGTTCCGTCATATTGTCAGTACACAGGGTTATGACGAATATGCGTGCAGCGGTACACCCGTGGATGCCGTCAAAATAGCTTTACACGAAATTTGCAAAACTCGTAAACCGGATTTTGTATTTTCGGGCATAAATCACGGCACAAATGCTTCGGTAAGTGTCTTATATTCAGGCACTATGGGCGCAGCTATCGAGGGAACTATAAACGGGATGCACTCTGTCGGTTTTTCAATTGATGATTATAGCGATGATGCAGAATTTTCGCATATTTTGCCTCATATTCACGATATTGCGCAGGAAATTGTGGCAAACGGACTTCCGGCAGGCGTAAGTTTGAATGTAAATTTCCCGAAAGCCTGCGACAAGCCGCTAGCGGGCGTGAAAGTTGTGCGCGGCGCAAAAGGCAATTGGATTGAACAATTTTATCCCGCAAATCATCCTTACGGTTTGAAAACCTTCTGGATGGCAGGCAGTTTCCTCAATTATGAACCCGATGCGGAAGACACTGATTTATATGTAATTAAACAAAATTTTGGTTCTATCGTGCCCATTCATGTGGATTTTAATGCTTACGAGCATTTTGCGGAGATTGGAAAACGATTCTAAAAAAAATCCGCTCACCATTTCTGATGAGCGGACAACACTATTTGTTTGTCGAGAAAAATTTTACATCATTCCGCCGCCCACTGCGGGTTGGTCGCTTTCGGGTGCTTGGCGTTTTTGGTAGTTGTTTATCTTGTAACTTGCTGTGAGCATGATATTGGGATAATCCATTTTGAACGAAAATTCGGTGTATAAATCAGCCGTTTGGTCGATAAATTCATATTTCATGGTGTTCAACACATTTTGTCCGTTTAGCGTCAGGCTTAGTTTTCGTTTGAAAAATTCCTGAGTAATTCCGGCATTTAAACCATACATTGCGCCGCGTTCGCCTTGTGTTGTGAGCGTGGGTGCGTTGTAAAAACCTGTCAATTGAATGCGTGTAGTTTTCGTCGGACTGAAAGTTGCATTGAGCGAAAAATCAGAATTAAAACGCTTAGTATCAAGCCCTGCCGTAACATTTGCGTCGCTGATTTCGTAGTTGTATAAGTTCGCACTTGCAAACAGATTGAGCCAAGAAACAGGGCGCAAATTGCCGGAAAGTTCCACACCGTACGCGTACGAATCTTCAATATTGGCACCAACAATGTCAATAACGCCGTCGGGCATAAGGGTCATGATTTGAGTTTGCGTGTCGTGTGTTTGGCGATAGTAGGCTTCTGCGGACACAAAGCCGGTTTTTAAGCGTTTCATAGCGTTAAGTTCGTAAGAATCTGTAAGTTCCGGGCGCAATGCCGGGTTTCCGCCTTGGCGCACATAGCGGTCGGAATACATCGGAAACGGATTCAAGTTCCACGATTCCGGACGATTTATTCGGCGGCTGTAACTTGCCTGAAGTTGAAATTCTTTCGGTAACTGTCCGGTTATGTGTAGGGTAGGAAAGAGGTCGAATTTTTTATACCCATAGTTCTCATTTGTTGTCAGAACTGATAAATTTTGGTCGGTATATTCTGCGCGTAATCCGGCTTGATACTGAAAACCAACAACTTCGCTGCCAAAAGTAGTATAAACCGAATGAATGCTTCTGACAAAATTCATCGAATTTGTAAATTCTGTATTTTCAATCCAATTTTCATTTTCTGTGTTGAAATTCAGATACTTGAAACCTCCGTCTTCGTCTTTAATTTGATATTGATATCCGGCTTCCAACTTCGATTTTTCGCCCAAGGGTTTCGTGTAGTCCGATTTGAAACGCAAATCATAATTGTCTGATTTTTTGGTCGTTCTGTGTCTTTCAAACAAATTATTATCTTGCGACGATTCCGTTACATCCGTATAATCACTTCCGTCCCAAATGCTGTAAGTCAGGCTGCTGACCCAATCGTGAACTTTTGCAAAATCGTGGTCATAAGCGACAGTTCCGTTGGTATAATGTCCGCCTAAACGCATTTCAGTCAGTGTGTTAAGGTTGAAAACCGAACTTTCCGGCTGAGTTGTCTCAATTGTTAAGTTGTCCATGTCCATACCAAAACCCCAATACCCGTACTCGCCGGACGCGGTGAGCATATCCGTTTCGGAAAGATACAAATCAATGCCGGTTTTTACGGAATACGGACTGCTAATATGTTTTCTGTCAGCACTTTGTATTCTTGTCGTAAGTGTGTCATTGTAAAAACTTTCGCTAAAAATATCAACCGTCGGTTTCTGAATTCTGTTTGCATAATTTCCTGACACAAAGAAGTTTGCCTTGTCTGTTCTGTAATTCAAATTAAAATCGGCAGAATTTTTCCAACGTGTTCCCACAGAGGCGTTTACAATACCGTTCAAACCGGTTTCGTATCCTTTTTTCATAACAATATTAATAATGCCTGCCGTACCGTCCGGGTCGTATTTTGCCGACGGATTTGTGATAATTTCGATAGTTTCCACCGAAGAAGCCGGAATTTGTTTCAGCGCATCCGAACCGCTTAAAGGAGAAGGCTTTCCGTTTATCAGCACCGTAAAATTTGAACTTCCGCGCAACGACACATTTCCTTCTGCATCAACTTGCACCGACGGCGTATTTTGAAGTGCATCCACAACCGTTCCGCCGGCAGCTTCGGGCTTTTGGCTCATGTTAATTACCTTTTTATCAATCTTATAGCTTACGGCATCTTTGTCGGCAGTGATTTCTATTTCGGCAATTGCTTCCAAGCCTTTTTCGAGCAATATTGAACCGAGAAAAATATCTTTTTTGCCTTTTTCAATTTTGATGTCTTTGACTGTTTTTTTTGAATATCCGATAAAATCAATGACTATATAGTAGGTGCCATCGTCGATTTTATCAATCAAAAAATTTCCGTCAGAATCGGACATTGTGCCTGTAACTAACATAGAATCAGATACTTTATACATCGATATTGTGGCATAAGGAATCGAAATTTTATCACCCGAATCCTGAACTATGCCTCGAATTTTCCCGACTTCCGCCAACGGTGTGCCCGGAACTTCCGCAAACGCAGAGTTTATAATGCTGAATACCATCAACACTAAAAAAATAATGCTTCGACTTATATCGACTTGTTTGGTTTTGTGCGGCTTAATGCGCATTTCTGTGGTTTCCATAAATTTATTTTTTAAGAAAAATTTCTATGCTAAAATACGGTTCATTTTTTTCGATTTCCAAACCGAATCTACTCGTTTGACGTTTTCAATGCTGAAAAGTTACATTCGACTGCTTTTTGTGATTTTATCGTAAGTAACACATTTTCGTGTGTTTAAACCTGCATTTGATAGTTTT